>WTBG01000323.1 GCA_013139225.1 Deltaproteobacteria bacterium | reverse complement strand
TCCCGTTGAAGTTCGTAGATTTGTTGCCGAAGCCTGCTGAGATCTTTGGACATCTTATCTGATTGCCTATATATATTATCACTATTCAGATTTATAGCAAAAAAAATTTATTTTGTCAATTTTTTTCCATTCCACTTAGCCAGCCCCTTAAAATCTGCATTTATTACACCCCTGGATAACTCAGTCGCTTATGCCAGAACTTCAGCCAGAACAAGATATGATGGTGGGGAGGGAAATGAAAATTAGGGTTCGTGCAGAAATTGCTTTACGTATAATTTGCGAAATGAGAATTGAGGAGTATGTATTCTCTTGACTCAGTAGAAAAACAAGAAAGATAAATCGAAAAGAAGGAGTCAAATCCCAGACAATTAAGAATAGAATATCCACACGCGACTGTAAAATGAGATTGCTTCACTTCGTTCGCAATGACACGCACTCTATTTTATGACCCGAGTAATAATTATGGTTTTACCTATGCAGCTTTTTTCTTGTCCAAGCTCCTGCATCATCAATCAGACTATAGATGCTGGGGACGATTAAAAGCGTCAGTAAGGCTGAGACCAAAAGCCCTCCGAAGATGGTAATGGAGATGGGAGAGAAGAGCTCGGCACCTTCTCCTCTGTTCAAAGCCATAGGGAGTAAGGCAAGAATGGTGGTGAGCGTCGTCATGAGAATGGGCCGTAAGCGGGTAATACCTCCCTGAATGATCGCCTCACTTTTTCCCACTCCCTTTTCCCGCAGATGATTCACATAATCAATCAATACGATACCATTGTTTACCACCACCCCGATTAGAATCATAATCCCAATGAATGACATCACCGATAGCGTTGTCCCGGTTACAAAAAGTGCGATGGCAACACCCACAATGGACATGGGGACGGCAAACATAATGGATAGAGGCTGAGTTAAGGATTCAAATTGGGCGGCCATAACCATGTAGACCAAAAGGCTGATGAGACCAATAGTGAACAACATGGTAATCATTAGTTCTTGCATATCTTCCAAAGAGCCACCATATCCAAAATAGTACCCTTCGGGTATGGGGATGGTGTCAAGTATCTTTTTTACCTTGCGCTCAATCGCTCGTAAATCTGAACTGGTGGTATCCGCGCTAATAATGACGCCCCGCTCTTGATTTTCTCTCTCAATCTTAACCGGACCTCTCCCTTCCTTTATCTCAGCGATATCGGCGAGGTTGACCATAAAACCTCTGGGTGATGAGATTAACACGTCACTTAAGTTGCGTGAGGTTCCTCTATCCCGTTTGGAAAATCGCACCCGAACATTGTACTCATCACCTTCATCTCGATATTTGGTTACTTCTCTCCCTAAAAAGGCAGCGTCAACCGTATTGGCCACGTTCGCTACGGTTATTCCCATAGAAGACGCCTTATCTCTATCTACGGAGATCTGGATCTCAGGTTTTCCCATCTTGAGACTGATGTCGATATCCACAATCTCCTCTTCTTTCTTCAACCCTTCTGCCACTTGGTCGCTGATCTTTTTCAATACCGAAAGATCCCTTCCGAAGAGTTTGATCTCGATGGGTCGTCCTCCTCCACGGGTAAAATAGTCATTGGTCTGCATGAAGTACAATGTACCCTTGGCAAGGGGAGGCACCTTGGATCGTATGGTATCCATAAACTCCACGGCCGTCCGTTTCCTCTCACCCTTGGGAGCAATCTCGTAGAAAATCATCGATTCGTTAACTCCGGTTGCCCCCGCCCCTTGAGCGGCATCATATTTTGAGGTTTGGGAAAGACCAGTCAATGAAATGATGGAGCGAAACTCCGGCTCATCCATGATGGCCTTTTCTACCTTGCTTACGAAGTTATAGGTTTCATCCAGTGAGAGTCCAGGTGCTAACTTGACTACTCCAGAGGTATATATCTCATCCAGCTTGGGGAGTACCTCACCCCCGATAAACAGCGAAAAGATGAAAAGACTCATGATAAATAGTAAGACACCCGCAGAAACTGTCAACCATCGGTGGTGCAGTGATTTCTCTAAAATGATTTTGTAGTTTGATTTAATCCAGGTGAGGAACCTTCCTTCACGATTTCCGCCTGTAACTTTGAGGAAGCGTGAGGCAATCATGGGCACCATGGTTAAGGCGATCAGAAGAGAGGCAAAGAGTGCGAGCGTGACCGTTACCCCGAGGGGTTTGGCGAATTGCCCGGTGATCCCCGTGGCAAAAACCATGGGGAGAAACACGATAACGCTGGTTAAGGTAGAGGCCGTGATAGCCATACTTACCTCAGTTGAGCCTATGCGTGCAGCCTCTTTTCTCTCTTTTCCTTCCTGCAGGTGCCGGAATATGTTCTCCAGAACAACAATGGAGTTATCCAGAATCATGCCGATACTCAGGGCAAGGCCGCTTAAGGTTATTATGTTAAGGGTGTAGCCGGCAAAATAGATGGCGATGAAGGTGGTAATGATGGCAAAGGGAATAGAGATGGCAAGGGTAAGGGTCGTTCGAAGATTCCAGAGGAAGAGAAGCAAGACCAGAAATGCGATAGCCCCACCCCAGAGTGCCGTTTCCCGCAACCTGTTAACAGAATCTCCGATAAGCTTGGAGGTATCCCAGACATTGAGGAATCGAATATCGGATGGCAGAATATTTTTTAGCTTTTCCATTTCTTTGATGACAGCGGTTGCTACTTCAACGGTATTTGCTCCTGATTCCTTGGTGACCCACATCACCACCGAATCCCTCATGTTGGTCTTTGCATAGTATCGAACTTCTTCATGGCTGTCTTCCACGGTGGCAAGATCTTTCACATATACGGGAACACCATCTTCCATCTTCACGATGGTGTCTGCTATTTGTTGTACATTCTGATACTTACCCGTGGTGCGGACAATAAATTCTTCCGTGCCTTTGATGAGATGCCCACCAGGAATATCCCTGTTCTGTTCCCGAATGGTTTGAATGAGGTCATCGATGGTGAGGTTATATGCCTTGAGTCTGCTTCGATCAACGTTAACCTGGATTTCCCTTTCCAGACCTCCGGAGACGGTTACCGAGGCGACGCCGGGAAGGTTTTCCAAACGTTTTTCCACCGTGTCTTTGATCAGTTTTCTTAAGTTTCGCTGGTCTCGGTCGGTTGCGCTATAGAGGCCATAGTAGAGTATAGGCATCAGATCCATGTCGGATTTGAGCACGAGAGGGCGGTCCACTTCATCGGGCATCATATCAAAAGGCTGCTCCATCATATTCCTTATATCTTGAGCTGCCGCAGCCAGATCCGTTCCCCACATGAACTCAACCTGAATGATGGAAATCCCTTCCTGGGAACGGGATTTTAATTTTTTAACCCCCTCCACGGCTGAGACCGCTTCTTCCAGCGGTCTGGTGACAATAGTTTCCATTTCATGTGAGGCCGCACCGGGGTAGGTTGTAAGGATTGAGACTTCGGGGAATTGGAGATCAGGAAAGAAATCTATACCTATCCTGGAGAGGGCCACAAATCCCAAAACCATGATAATCAGAATCATCATGGTACTGGTAACAGGTCTGCGGATAGATAGATCAGGCAGATTCACAGTTGGTTACTCCTTGATTTTGATAAGATCCTGTTTAACTCGAACTTTAATTCCGTCTTTTAAAGCGTAGAACCCCTCGGTTACCACGATATCGCCTTCTTTGAGTCCCTCCGTCACCTCAACGATGGGGTGGTCCATGATGCCGGTAACAATTGATTTTTCGACCGCCCTGCCATTTTCAACCACAAACACCTTTTTTTCTACTTCCCCGCTAATGATCACGCGCTGAGGAATAAGAAGGGCATTATTAGATTCGCTTTCGATAATGCGGATGCGGGCAAACATCCCTGATTCTAATCTGAAAGAAGGATTAGGAAGTTCAGTTTTTATCTTAAAAGTCCTGCTCTTAAGATCTATTTTAGGGTTGACTGTTGTTATTTTTCCAGTAAAAACCTCATCAGGGTATGCATCTACCGTTACTAAAACTTCTTCGCCCACTTTGATAGATTTTCTCTTCCCTTCAGTAATGCCACATTCAATTTTTATCCTGCTGGTATCTACCAGATGGAATATGTTAGATGGAGGCATGGTGGTGGCCATCTCCCCTTCATTCATCATCTTTTCTACAATAAATCCATCAAAAGGGGCTGTAATAACGGAGTCCTTGAGATCTTGCTGCATCCTTTCTAAGACAGCTTCCGCACGCTGGACCCTGGCTTCTGCAAGGTCCCTCTCTGTTGTGGTATCATCAAATTGTTGAGAGCCAATCACCCCTTCCTCAAATAATCTTTGATTTCTTTTCAAGGTAGCCTGCAGGTTCTTCAGTTGTGCTTCGGTTTCTTTTAGTGAAGCCTCAGACTCTTTAACTCCAATACGGATTCTTTCTTGCTCAAGCATAACCAGAGGCTGTCCTTTCTTTACCTGATCACCTTCATCTACGTAAAGCTTCTCAATCCTTCCACTTACCTTGGGGCTGATCATTGATTCCTGTTTGGGAAAGATTGCCCCTGTCGTATAGATAAAGGAGGAAATGTCGCCCCTTTTAACGTTGGTGGTAATTACAGAAACAACAGTCTCTTTGTTTTCCATTTCATCGCTGTTCGAACCGCACCCCAATGCAACCAGTGTAAAACATAATAGGGTTGTTAAATATCTCATTCCTTCTCCTTTATAACCATGGGAATCAGCCCAAAAATATGGAAGATGATTTTTGGGACATACATTACCAAGATTACGTTAAATCCGTTTTGTTGTTCGCATTTGCTTCCTGCAATTATCTGTGAAAATCCGCGTCCTAATTCCCTCGGATAGCGCCATTTAAAAAGAGGTTTACAATAATGGGAGCTTTTGACTTGGGCGAATCCTGTCGCTGATTGTAAATCCAGTTGAACGAAAAAATGTTCATCATACCGACAAGCGCGGTAGAAAGATCATCGGCATTGCCTTTTTTGAGCACCCCTTCTTGAAAGCCTTCTTTAATCGTATCGCTTATTAGTTTTATATAGGCAAAGTGTTTAGCGACGAGCTGATCTTTCAGTCTATTGTTCATATTTGAATTAAGCACGTTTAGTTCCCAGGTAAAAACCTTAAAGAAATCCACATTTCCTTCAATAAAGGCAAACACAATCTCAACCAGGCAAAGAAGCTTTTCTGAACACTTGATATTTTTGCCTACTCCGGTTAAAAGAGTAGAATACAAAAGATCAAATTTCTCAATCATCATGATGTAGTATAACTCTTCCTTGTTCTTGAAGAATTGATAGATTGTGCCAATGGCAAATTCAGACTCTTTAGCTATTTCTGCGACGGTAGAATTGTGAAAGCCCTTTTGTGCAAATACACTCTCTGCTGCCTTTAGTATTTCTTCTCTTCTTGTTCTATATTCCCGTTCTTTTCTACTTAATTTTTTCATAAAATTGTCTTTTTGAATTTACGTTCAAACAATGAATAACTGTTCAATATTTTAAACCATTATTCATATTTTGTCAATGCTTTTTTTTATTGGTATCTTAAGGAGCAGCTTTCCCTCATGCATGGGAATCAATCAGCATGTTTTGTTGAGGTTTTTATCTTGACACACAAGTGGTCATCTCCTATTATTTATTCCACTAAAAAATCCCACTAAAAAGGAAATGTTTGTCAATTCAACCATGCACGGTGCCTTTGATGGAGTGGGCAAAACATTCGCTAATAGGAGCAAGAGGTAATGAAGAAAACGTATGATGTCATAATTGTTGGAGCAGGCCCTGGCGGACTCATGGCCGCGAAAGTTGCTGGAGAGAATGGCCTGAAGGTCGCTCTTCTGGACAGAAAAGAGAAGATTGTAGAAATTGGACGATGCTGTGCTACAATGTTTGCGGTTGAAAGCGACTACTACTTTGGTGAGAGGATGTATTTTAATGAAAAAAACGGACGCTTTGTTTTTCCGGTTACCGGATTTTCTTTAAAATATGACGGCCCTTACCATAATTTTTATGGCTGGCATGTTTACACGTCAGATGCAAAACATTATATAAAGCTTGGTGATTATGATGAGAATGTAAAAAAGGGAGATCAAGGGCGTCTTTCGGTAACCTACAGCAAAAGTCATCTTCTAAAAAGCCTTTTAAATGATGCTAAGGAGAGCGGCGTTGATGTTTTCCCCGAAACAAATGTTGTTGATGTACGGTGTAAGGGAAAGATAAATGAAGTTGTTACCTCGGAAGGCAATGTTTTTGAAGGTGTCTTTACTATCGCTGCTGATGGGATAAATTCGAGACTGGCAAAAATCCTGAACTTAAATAGAGAACGGCGTTTTTATGGAACCATGCAGGGCGTCAGTTACTATATGAGCGGTCTTGATTTACCCCACCCCGAAGTTCTTGTGATGGCAATGCTCTATCACAAAAAAGTAGGCTACCCTGTTGCCTACTGGATTGAACCCAGCCCATTTGAGGAAAATGAATACTGGGTTTATGGTGGAGGCGCATCGCATCCCGATATTGACTATAAGGAATATCTTGATTTTTTTATCTATGAAAGCCCTTTTTCCAAATTTTTTAAAAGACCAAAAATAAGAAAAACGATGGCACATGTAGCTAATATGTGGTCTCCTGTTCCAACCCCATTTCGTGATAATGTATTAATTGTCGGGGATGCAGGATGGACGGTAGAGGCGGAATGCACCGGTTCGATGATGTGCGGAATGAAGGCTGCAAATGCTCTATCAGAAGCCTTTAAAGATGGGAAGCTTAATAGAGAAGGGGTTGGGAATTATATAGACTGGTGGCAGGAATCCTTTCCGGATACCCAGAACTACCGGGAATTCCTCGAAATTTTGAGCGGTACTTTTATAGGTGAGGATGCATTTAATTATCTATACAGCCTTGTTACAGAGACTCTTCCCTGTACTCTTAATCCTTTTAACCTTGTGAAATACATCAATGCTGAAATTGTACGACAAATGGATAAGATCCAGAGAGAAAAACCCATCATTTTAGAAAAAATGAAGCATTTGAGCAGTTTGTCTTTAGAAACGCAAATGGAACCATTTATAAAATCAGGTTTTCCGAATTTTTAATGTTCAATCTGGTCATAAAGGGAGGTGTCTTATGGGAAGCGAGAAGAGTATTGTTGTCGTAGCCGGTGCAACAGGAAGAGCTGGAAGTCTAATAGTGGAAGAAGCACTGAAAAAGGGGTATCAGGTGCGGGCGCTTCTTGTTAAGCCGTTCGATCCTCCTCAACCATCCGGGTTGCAAAAAGAAGGGGTGGAACTAATATATGGAGACCTGACCTCGGTAGAATCCCTTGCAGAAGTTATGGAAGGTGCACATTTTGTTATCAGTGCTATCGGTTCAAAAAAACCCTTTAGCAAAAAAGAAAACGACAAGATTGATAATATGGGCAACCAGAATCTGGCAAGAGCTGCAAAAGCAAAGTCCCTTCAGCACTTGGTAGTTATCTCTTCAACAGGAGTGGGTGACAGTAAACTCGCCGTATCCTTTATTTATAGAGCGCTCATGGGGCCCATTCTTAAGGCAAAGGGGAAATCAGAAGAATTCATACGGGGATTTGGAATGGATTATACCATCATACGGCCGGGTGGATATGCAGGTGAAGCGCTTTCGGGAAAAACTGTTTTCGGGGAAGGGGGAAAATTTTCAGGCAGAGTAACCAGGGAGCAAATAGCTGAAGTGTGTGTTGATGCCTTAACCAACCCCTCTATGAAGAATAGAACCCTCGAGGCAGTGGATGCATCGACGGTAAAGGAGGAATTACGCCCGTTCCTTATTACGATAAAGTGAGGAACCTCCCCGTTAACTTTAAAGAAAAATGAATATGGAGATTGGTTGATGGTGAAAAAATATGATCTTGTGGTTGTAGGCGGGGGTACTTCGGGTTTGGAAGCGGCCAAAACAGCTGCTGAGAATGGACTTAAGGTAGCTTTATTGGAAATGAAAACTAATCCTGCTAAAGTACAGCGGGCGTGCGCTCAGATGTTTCTTGTGAATATGGATCATTTCTACAATGAGAGGATGTACTTTTCCCGAGAGAAAAAAAAGTGGATTTTTCCTGTAAATAATTTCTCTGTCAACTATAAGGGTGGCTACAGGGAATTTTATGCCTGTCACTTTATTGCCCCCAATACAGAAGATCGGATTGAGATAGGTGACTACGAAGCCAATCAATCCGGTCGTGGAAGGGCAGCGGTAGTATTTGACAAAGTAGCTTTGCTTGAGGGTCTCTTTGAAGAGGGGAGAAAGGCAGGTGTTGATTACTTTCTGGAGCGTACTGTTGTTGATGCACAAAAAACCCCTGAGGGAGTAGAGGTTATAACAAAGAATGGTGAAAAGTTTATAGGCACCTTCTGTATTGCTGCTGATGGTATCAGTTCACTGCTTGCCAGAAAGCTAGGGTTAAACCGGGATCGCACTTTTATAACTACCTCTTCTTCCGTTAGCTATTATATCACCGGTGTTAAGTTCGACCGTTCAGAGGTTATCTGTATGGGAAACTGCTATGATTATGGAGGGCTGGGTACAGTCCATTTTTGCATGCTCCCCAGTGTTTACCGTGATGACGAATACTGGCTTTATATGAGAGGAGATGAAATGCTAGATTTTTTCATCAATAGGAGCTCTTTTAGTAAATGGTTTCATAACGTGAAGATAATACACAAGCGGTGCGCTGTAATAAGCATGTGGAGTCCGGCCAGAGAACCTTTTAAGGATAATGTTCTTTTTGTGGGTGACACCGTGTGGTTTGCTGAGGCAGAGAACAGCGGGGCATTGATTTCAGGACACAAAGCAGCAAACGCAGTTTGTAAAGCTCTCCACACTGGTAAGCCAAACAGGGAAGGAGTGATGGATTACATTGATTGGTGGAAGCGGAACTGGCCTGAAACCCATGACTACCGGGATTTCGTTTGTTATCCTGTCTTTTTCAATCTTTTTACTGAGGATGAACTCAACTATCTTCATAAAATCATTGTTCAAAAACTACCCTGGACATTAAATCCATTTAAACTCTATGGAAATATAGTGAGTGCAGTAGAACCACTTATGGAACAAATGAAAAGAGAAAAACCACTCATGGCAAAAAAGCTTGCTGGGTTGAAACCAGAGACTGCTGTCTCCTTTATGAAACCTGCCACGCGACTTGGTTATCCAATCTATTCATAAAAACA
>WTBG01000043.1 GCA_013139225.1 Deltaproteobacteria bacterium | reverse complement strand
CTGCTTTACTGCGCTTCGAGAGGTTTCAATTTTGAGCAAGCAGTATATTGGTGTCAAACTTTTTGCGGATGAGTCTTGTAAGTGCATCCAGCACACAAAGAATAAAGAGTGTATAGAGAGAGCGTGTCCACTCTGGTTCGAAGAATAATCATGTTATGAAACTTGCTCTCTTTATAAGAGATTTGTATTCCTAACTTCCCCATACTAGATTTCACATGCTTCGCATTCTCTCAGCATTTTGGCTGACTCTTCCGGTAAAATAGTATTCACCTGTATATGTGTTCCTCTTTCAAAACCTCCCAAAATTTTTGTGCGTGGAATAAGCTGCACATACCAATGATAGAAGGGTACATCTGATAAAGGATATGGTGCTGTTCTTATAACGAAGTTAAAATCAGGATTATCTATAGAGATGCGAAATTTGTTGAGAATGGTATGTAAGATATCTGCAAGATTTTCTAACCTTGTTCCCTCTATATCTTGGAGACCGGATCTGTGAAAAGTTGGAACTATCCATGTTTCATGCTCAGCTCCAGCAGCATAAGGCACAAAGGCTACAAAATCATCATTTTGATATACCAACCTTATTTTTTCTTTTATTTCGTAGCGCAGCATATCACATATGACACACGAACCATAGGTATCGAAGTGTCTCTCTGCTTCATGAAGGAGTGAACGAGTATATAAGGGAACTATCCTTGAACCAACCACCTGAGTATGAGAATGTGGTTGTGTTTGACCAGCCAGAACACCATAATTTTTAAAAATTATGGTCATGAGGTTATTAGGATTATTTTTGAACTCGTCATATCTATTTACATAGACAGAAATGACATTTTTAATTTCATCTCTTGACATATTAGTAATGGTCTCATTATGTTTGTTGGTATCAATTACTATCTCATGGCTACCACAACCCTTCAATTTTTGATATATTCCCTCCCTTTCAAAAGAATCAGGGACCAGGGGGCAAGTGCTAAATCTATCTAAAATTTTAAACTTGTTATCTATAACTCTTGTGAGCCAGTTACCGTCTGTATCTTCTATCCTGTGTCTTTCTTCAACAGGAAATGTTTTTTCATTCCCAGGACAAAAAGGGCATTCAGGATCGTACTTTTTATCAGAAACAGGGGTACTTATAATTTTGTTTAGTACAGCATTCGGCTTCTTTGCCCTTTCTGATGAGATAACTGCCCACTCCTTAGTTGCTAGATTTTGACGTAATTCAGACATATGATTATTCCTCCTGAGACGTTTGTCTTTCACTATTGAATATTTTTTATAGCTGGTGCTTTTTTCTTGATAATATTATATTCTTCATATAAAGTACGCTATGCTTTCCTGGTACTTGATATTTTAGCAAAAAACTCTATGAGAATGCAATTTATTATGCTGTGACATGATAAGTACCGAAAGGAGGTGGTTATAGAGTATATAATAATTATAAAAGTTTTTAATAAATCCAATAACATTATTTAAAAATAAGGGGGTTGGCTATGAAAAGAGAAAAGTTAATTGCTACAGTCACTATTTTGATAGGTATGTTTTGTATGACAGGACTTTCCTTTGCTGCTGAGGAAAAAACAGAAGAGATAAAGGTGGTCAATAAAATTATTTCCGTCACTGCTCGCGAAGGTTTACAACCTGCTACTCTTACATCCAAGCCTGGTACTACGGTGATATGGGTGAACCACTCAAGACAGCCAGTGGAGATACTTTTTACTGATAAAAAAGTTACACTTGCCTGCGGTTCTCCTGTAAACTTTTTTATTGGTAAAGGTGGGGCTTATGAATCAGCAAAAATTCCTTTTGGTGGTACTGCCAGCCTTTGTTTTACAGAAAAGGGTAAATTTGAGTATATATATAAAGCATCATCAACTTTCTATCCTATGCAAAAGATGGAACATCGAGGAATTGTTTGGATAAAATAGCTCTGCCCGAATTTCATGATATTCAAGGATGATATTAGCCCCTCAGGAATGTTGAGGGGCTTTTTTTGCTGGGTGATGTCCTGACTATTTATTGTGCTTCTTTCGAAGCAATCAATGCGTATCTGGTAAAAAGCGGACCTGAAATTTCATAAAAAACGGTTGTCGCTATGATAGTAGGAAATAAAATGTCTCCTAATTGAGGAAATTCTTCTTTAACAATTAGTGCCAAACCTATGGCAACTCCTGCCTGAGGTAAGAGTCCCCAGCCAAGGTATTTTCTTATTTTATATTCTGCCTTGGAAAGACAACCTCCCCAATAGGCTCCTAAAATCTTTCCTAGAGATCTGAAAAAGATAAAGATAATTCCGGTCAACAACACTCCTCGAAGAAGATTTATCTCGAGATTAGCTCCTGCCAGTATGAAAAAAAGTAAATAAAGGGGTGCATCGACACTTTTCGTGAGATCAAAGAACTTAAAAGAAGTTGGACTAATATTGATCAGCACTGCTCCAAAAACGATATTGGTGAGGAGTAGAGAAAAGTGTAAGTGAAGAGCCAGGCCTGTATTGAGCAAGAGGAAACCAAGGATGTAAATTAAGAGGTCTGACTTTAGTTTAATATATCGGGAGATGAAGTTACATAGCAGGGCAGATAAACTGCCAAGAATAACCACAAAGAACATTTCTCTGATAAATGGGTAGAATGCATTGAACCATGATGTATTAGCTCCTCCGCCCTGCATTATATCTTTGGAAAAAGCAAACGATAAAGCAAAAACAATAAGACACCAGGCATCATCAATTGCTACTACACCAAGGAGTGTATTGGTTAAACTTCCCCGTGCTTTATATTCCCTTATGACCATCAAGGTAGCAGCAGGTGCAGTAGCTGAGGAGATAGCTCCAAATAGGATGGCAACATGTAAAGGCTGTTCAAGTAGATAGTATAAGCTTACGGTTACTAAAAGGCATGGCAAAAGGGCAGCGATAAGTGAGATATAGATGACTGGTCTGCCAATTTCTTTAAAAGAACTGAATAAAAATGTTTCCCCCAAACTGAATGCAATGATGCCCAAGGCAATATTAGAGATAAGACCGGATGATTTTATGAGTTGGGGGTTTATCAGGTTCAGGAGGGAGGGTCCGATGAAAATGCCCACAATAATAAAGGCAGTCACCGTGGGTAATTTTATCCTCTGAATGAATCTTTCAGCCAGTAAACCGAGGAGGAGTATAAATCCCAGATTGAGGATGGTGTTCACTCGATAATCCCTTTTTCTCGGAAAAGTGCGTAGATGATATCAAAAAGCGTGACAACTCCTACCAGAGTGCCGTTTCTAACTACAGGCAATCCCTGCTTGTTATGAAGCTTCATCAGGGTGCGAGCCTCTGAGATGGTTTTGTCTTCTTCAATGCTAATAACATTACTTTCCATGAGGTCAGAGACAGATGTCGTTTTTATCCACTCCGGTGTGATTTCTGCATCTAAGATATCCATTTCTTCCTCTTCTACTTTGAGTGAAGGGCTTGCTCTCAACATGCGGGTAAGACGTTTACTGTGCGGTTTGAAAATGCCCATTACACTTTCGATGCTGACAGTGCCAAGAATGTGATTTTCCTCATCGGTCACGGGAAGTCTGTGAAAATGGTAAGTTCGAAACAGCTTTATCAGTTCAATCAAATTGAGAGATGGTTTAACGGTGATAAACTTTTTGCTCATCACTTCTTTTACTAGCATGGGCATTCTCTATGGCTATTGGTTTTTAGTTGGGCAGTTGTCGGATAATTTCTAACGAAACTGTGCCTCACACCGACGAGGGATCGCGTTACTAAATGCTTTATTAGTATAATAAGGCCATGTAAGATTTAGGTTGCGTAAAACGGTTGCGGTTACGCAGCTCGTTTAGGTATATGGGTATCGGTTGCGTGTTGAATCAAAGAAACAAATATGAGGGAAAGTAACAATACAAACGTTTGTAGAAAGACGAAACGAGCAGCGCAACCGAATAACAAGCGACTTTTTTATCTAGTATCCAGTGATATCATTTTAGATTTTAGATTTGGGATTTTAGATTTTAATTCCGCAATCCGAAATCATAAATCCGCATTCGTTTAATCCAGGATCAATTTGCGTAAGTTTATCTTTAAAGAATTGACTCGAATGCTTAAGTTTTCGGACTATAATAGACGGTTAGTCATCTTCTACAATACAGCAGGGTTTTTCCATGACCTCAAGATCTTCAGTCTCGAGATACTTTTTTATATCTCTCAAGAAATTAGCTGCGTTTATTCCATCGACAACGCGATGGTCCATGGAAAGTGTAACTTTCATTAATTTAGCAGGGACGACGGATCCTTCTTTAATAACAGGTGTATCCTTGATTGCACTGACAGCTAAAATAGCGGTCTGAGGGGGATAAATGATGGCGGCAAAGTCGGTTACGCCTAACATCCCCAGATTGCTGATGGTAAAGGTACCGTCGGTGAAATCGTCTGTGGAGAATTTCCCAGATTTTGCTTTCTCCCGCAAATTTCTCACTCCACTGGATATTTCTTCAAGGGTCAATGTGTCACAACCCTTAAGAATAGGAATGATTAATCCTTCTGGAAGGCCCAAAACGATACCGATATTGACCTCTTTTTTAAGAATTAAACCTTGTTCAGGATAGACCGCATTAAGATAAGGATAGTTCTTAAGAGTTGCAGCAGCTGCTCTTAAGATGACATCATTTATAGTGATCTTTTCTTTTCCTTCTTTTTTCTGTTTTAGCTCTTCAAGCTGGTTAATAACTTTAGTCATATCAATTTCATAGCTTACATAAAAATGGGGAATGTGTTGTTTGCTATAGCTTACTGTTGCTGCAACAGCCTTTCTCATCTTGGAAAGGTCTGTGATCTTTTCAGTTGGAAGCAACTCTCTTTGTATAAGGGGTATAGTCCCTTCCTTCACTGC
>WTBG01000089.1 GCA_013139225.1 Deltaproteobacteria bacterium | reverse complement strand
CCAAGACCGTTTACCATTACAGCAACCTCATCGCCTGTCTTGAAGGGCAGGTCATCCAGACAGTTTTTGGTCAGCAATTCGACGATCTCGTCAGCGGGTTTGATTTTCGTTCTCTGCCTGCCAGGCTCGCCATGGATTCCAACGCCGATCTCAATTTCATCGTCGCCGATGTCGAACGTGGGAGAGCCTTTCTCCGGTGTGGTGCAAGAGGTTAGGGCAAAACCCATGCTGCGGGAATTTGCATTCACCCGCTCTGCAATTGCTTTAACCTCTTCAAGACTTGCCCCTTTTTCTGCTTTGGCGCAGGTAATCTTGTAGTTGATAATAGCACCGGCAACACCCCGCCTGCCTGCGGTATACGTGCTGTCCTGCACGGCAACGTCCTCGTTTGCAATGACGGTCTCAACCTTGATGCCTTCGGCCTGGGCCAATTCAGAGGCCATGGAAAAATTGGCGCGGTCGCCAGTGTAGTTTTTGATGAGGTAGAGCACGCCTGCATCGTTGGCAACCATCTTGGTTGCCTCATAAATCGCATCAGACGTTGGGGCGGCAAACACGGCACCTGCACAGGCGGCATCTATCATGCCCTTTCCCACGTAGCAGATCTGATCCGGCTCATGGCCGCTACCTGATCCAGTTACAATGGAAACTTTCCCTTCAACCGGCGCATCTTTGCGAGCAATGATCTTCTTGTCACGGACATAGGTAAATTTGCCCGGATTGGCTGCTACCAACCCGTCCAGCATTTCAAAAACCACATCTTCCGGCTTGTTAACCAATTTTTTCATAACTAGACCTCCTTTGCAAACAATTCATGGGCTGCCTCAAACATCAGACAGATAACTACAGAACCAGCATCCCTGTGTCCTTTACTGCGCTCGCCAAGATAGGAAGCTCTACCCTTTTTAGCCAGTAGGTCAATGGTACTGTCCGATCCCTTTCTGGCTGCTTCCAGTGTCTTTTCCAGTAAGCTTGCTACATCATCTCCATCGTTGCATGCGGCCTCTCCAAAAGCCGCAACAGCAGGTTCCAGGGCATCCACCATTGTTTTGTCTCCAACCTTAGTGCCCTCTCCGCGCTCTTTTACGCCGCCCAGTGCCACCTGCATAATTTCATGGATTTCCTGCAAGCTCAGTGTTTCACTGTCTCCGGCTTTAATGCCTGCTCTCAAAAAGGCCGTGGCATAAATAGCGCCTGAGACTCCGCCGATGGTGGAGGTGAGCACCATGCCGATCTGTTTTAGAATCCCCCCTGGGGACTGGTCCTTCAACGACGGGAGTTTATCAAGCACTGCCTGGAAACCCTTTTTGATACTGGTACCGCAGTCACCGTCACCGATAGCGGAATCAAGGTCTGTTAATATCTTTTCATTGGCTATCAGCTTATTGCTGACCGCTTCCATCAGTTTCAGTAATATTTCTGATTGTCCGTTCATTTTTTTACCCACTATTAGGTTTGCGCATATGTGTTCTTGAAATGCTATTTATCAAATAGCCACTTCGGTCCCTTCCCCAGCACCTGAAACGGACGAGCCATAAAATCCATACACACATCTTTTCATGACCATTGGTTGGCCGCAATAATTTGTATGTAAAACACATAACCAGAAAATTGTCAAGATTTTCAAACCCAATCTTGCTTTTAACCCGAACAAATAACAACCGCTACCACGAAGGGATGGAGAATATAACGCCAGAAGATGTTTGCTACGGAAGGGATTAAGAGATACAAATAAGGCAGCGGCAAACAAAAAAGAGAACCATGCATCCAAGACGCGCACAAAACGGTTATATGAGCCTTGCATGAAAAGTTAGAAAAGTGTATATATGGGAGCAGTGCAATCGTTTCTTAATTTTTTCTCAGATGTATTAACAACCTGTCTCTGCCATCATCCTGCCCACTTCTAATACAAATGCACCAAGCCCCTGCTTGCCCTGGGATATAATCTTATACATCCAATCTATCGTTTTCTGCTTTCCTTACAGCTGCTCAAATACTCTTCTTGCCTTTTTACTCTTTCTGGTATTTACTTTCATTAGTAGCTCCTTTCTTTTATAGGTTTGTTTTTTCTCCCGTGGATTATCTCACGGGAGGAGCCACTTTTCAGCTTTCAACTAAATTTAGTATATCCTCAAATTAGCAAAGAATATCGATGTGCGCTATTAGAAAATCACTATCACTTATCGTATTAATCTTGTTTTTTAACTGGTATGACATGGACAAAGACAGTAAAGGATTACCCAAATTTTTGTAATGAATTATAAAGAGAGGAGGCTAACATGATAACTTTGCGTTTATTATTTGCCGTATGTTGTGTTTTTATGTTAATTGCAGGGGAACAAAATGCTCAAGAGATTAAAAATCCCACAATTGTTGGTCAATGGGAAGCAGCAAATCAGACTGTCGAGATATTCGAAGATGGGAAAATTATTCTCCGCAACAAAGCAAAAAAAGAGATATCAGAAGGGAGTTATAAACTTATTAAGGACAACATAATGAGATTAAATTTTGAAGGTTCAAAACCAGAAGACTACAGTTTGTCCTTATCTCAGGACAAACTTATTTTGACCCGCGCTAATGGAGAAATCTTTGCTGTATATAAAAGAGCTAAACAGACCTCACCAACAAGTAAGCCCAAATAATAAGTTAACCTTGGTTAAGAAAAAGGTGTGCATTGGTGTATGTTTAACTTGGCGCAAACCATAAATAAGTTGTCAATTCACTTATGTCCCCCTTTACGTGCTATCTATTGAGATAGTCCTCTGATGATCGGACCCGATAAACCCGATTACAATCTTGACTTCTCTCCTTCTTTGTTTTATGTTTTGAAGGTACAAAGTGAAGATTCTAGACAAATCATTCAGAAAAGGAGGGTAAAATGAAGAGATTCATGAGCGTCTTGTTTGCACTGTCTGCCACTGTAATAATTTCATTGGTCTTTACAGGATGTAAGGGAGAGGTAGAACAACCTGCTAAAACGGAACAACCGTCCGCTGAACATCCCGATAAGGCTGAACAACCTGCCAAGACAGAACACCCGTCCGGTGAGCATCCGAAGTAATCCCTGCCAGATTTAGAATTCGGTATGGGGAAGGATTATCCAATGAATGTGCGAACGACTATTTCTGTGGTTTTCTGCGTCTGTGCAGTGCTTGCCGGATGCGCAAAAAGTCCAGATAACACAGCTTCTGTGTCTAACGTGGTAACTCCGGATATACAGGCGGGCATTGAAAAATACATCGAGAATCAGACTCGCGCGGGAGGAGGCTATTTCAAGTTTTCCTCAGACGGCAAAGAATACTTGTTTAAGCTGGTGCGAGTTCACACTGAATACCTGGCAAATCTTGGTCTTCGCAAACATTTTGCCTGCGTGGACCTGGTGGACACCAAGGGTGATGTGTATGACGTGGATTTCTTCCTTGATGGTGATCCCGGTGCGATGACCGTAACCGAGACTACTCTTCACAAGCTCAACGGCATCCCTTTCTACACATGGAAGCAGAATCGGAAAGGCGTCTGGAAACGGATCCCAATGGAAGGCGCGTCACAAGAGCTGCTCGGGGTGAAAACCGGTCGTGACGAATTCGAATTCAATTACCAGGCGACGCTTCCCGTAATAACCAGTACTGCCCGTATGTGGCTTCCTTTGCCGACTACTGATGCATTCCAGAAGGTTCAGATGAAGATTGTCAGTGCACCAGGTAAGCACCGCATACTACATGAGCGTGAACATGATAACAAGATTCTTTTTTTTGAGCTTGGTCCGGAGGACAGTGAAAAGACTGTTGATATTCGCTATCAAGTGCAGCGCATTGAGAAGGCAGCCTATATGTCGAAGGATGTAGACCTGAGAAAGCACCTTGAAGAAGAGAGTCTGGTATCAATTGATGACAATTTCCGCAATATAGCCATTGAAATTGTTGAAGGTAAGAAGGGTGACCTTGTTCGAGCACGGGCCATTTATGATCATGTCATCGGACGCATGAGATATATAAAACACGGTCCTGGATGGGGCAGGGGCGATGCTGTGTACGCATGCAATGTGCGCACAGGAAACTGCACTGATTACCATGCCTACTTCATCGCTTTGGCAAGGGCTGCTGGCATTCCGGCGCGTTTCGCCATCGGCGCGGCGATTCCTTCGGCACGTAATGATGGTGGGATAGATGGTTATCACTGCTGGGTGGAGTTCCACGCAGAAGGCAAGTGGTGGCCAGTTGACATCTCCGAGGCCGACAAATACTCGAGCCTGTCAACATACTACTTCGGTCATCATCCGGCCAACCGCTTCGAATTCAGTCGAGGCCGTGACCTTGTGGTTGAACCTGGCCCAGTATCCGGTCCGATCAATTTCCTTGCTTACCCTGTGCTGGAAATAGGCAACGAACCGGCAAAGGTGGCTGTTACATTTTCTTTCAATAGAACCGTTTCCGGTAAATAAGCGTGGATGGGGGGCATCTCCTATGTACCGAACCTAAACCCTGATTCCAGAAATGCCCCTATTGGAACCAGCAACGTGACAGCAATCAATATTGCAGTTACCTTTCCCCCTCTTTACACTGTAGTAAAGTTAACAAATTGTCCTCCTTAAATTTCTTACATTATTTGCAGTAGTATTATATTGACGTTACAATGTTGCGGTTTTGGGGAATTCATCTTATAGATCGTATAGTGGAGTGAATTTACCAAGGATACGGGTTAAGGGTATGGCAAGTACAGTTAATTATCATGACCCCTAAAATCAATAACCGTAACAGTTGTAGGCTGATTTCTTTTGTGCAATTTATTGCTACTATATGATGTGCAAGTGATTTGATAATTTTTTAAAGAATTTGCTTTTAGTTGGGAAAAGTATAGTTGCTTGCGTTTGTGTGCAAAAAAATGCTCTATTTTATTTAACCCTGTCACAGTCAGATTCGTCGTCAAGGGCAACCCAGTAGGGAGTTCCGGCAACAAGGTTAGTATCGATAGACCTAATAAGGGGGTGCGGGTCTGTATCAGGAATACGATCACCATTCGTATCAATTAAAGCGGGGAAAAAATTTTCATCTGGAAAAGGGCTCATCATTGCATCGGCTTTTCCGTTGATAACTTCAGCAAGGCACAAAGAAATATCAAATATATGCTTAGTCGTCACGGACTGATCCGGACCATTAAAATAAGCATTTGTCAGCTGTGTGGATAGCGGTCCTGCACATATTTTCACGTCCGAATCATTGAGCACATCTTCAAAGTTTTTATATGGAGCTTCATTTTTGACGTAGAGGACCTGCTTGCTGCCGCTTAGGGTGCAGGTGAACCTGCGGGATGTCCTTCTTCTCAAGTTCTCTGACTTCCCACCGAGTGCATTCAGCTGGTCAAGGATGTCGATTTCTCCTTTATTCAATGCTGAGGTTGCATTAAATGGCGGTGGGATGGTGACCTTCGTGACAGTGATCGGACCGGTGCCGTAGTGCTTGGCGATTTCGCTCAATACTGCCTTCAACATATCCGCAGTGATAGGTGAAAAGAAGTTCGCCGTCGTTTCGGGTCCTGGAGGGCTATCGATCATGGTACCGACCCGTATTTTTTTGGTATCCAAAATTTGCTTGAGCAACCCTTCGGGTTTTTCCGGGAATGGAATCATATCAGGGGAGGGTAAACAGTCAACAATGTTTACCAACACTTCAGCAGCGCCGTTGGCATTAAGGATCTGCCGGTACTTGCCGCTATCTACTATACGTACCCAGGCAGCGTCCAATGCGCTCACTAACTGTTTTCTGCCCTTTGTAGGGCTTGATGGACCAGCTAATAACTGTGGGGAACCCAAAAGGTAGGAAAGGGCTAACGCCACAATAAAAACAAGACTTTTTCTGAACATTGTTAAACCCCCGCTATTTTTCATTAAAAACATCTATTAGGCCCTGCTTCCTTTTTACCTTTCTGGTAAAAGCCACAAAGTCTCATATGACTGCAACGATCGCTATGTATGATAAGCTCATCTTCTACAGCAATAAAATTAAACTTAAACCTCACGAATTGTTGGTAATATGGCTACCCCTACAGCCTGAAAGCACTTTGCCGCTTTTTAGGATGGGTTACTGATTCATTTCGCAGATCAGGAGCTTGCGGGCTGTAATCGAGCCAATCAGCAGTTTGTTGCCATAGGTGGTGCCGCCGCTACCTGCAGAAATCTGGTGGCCAGCGTTCAGATAAATCTCTTCGATCAGAGGTTCTGCGCCGCTCAGATCAATGCGCAACACCTGGCTTGGTGCTTTACTGCCCATGATGAAATGCATAATCAGGGCGATGACATTCGAGTGTGCGCCGACCCAGAGTGAACCGTCTTCAGCAACATCGATATTGTCGGGCGAGGTACCGAGATCGAGGGTCTGTACGGTGGTAACACTTCCGTCGGATGGATCGCGACTGACGACCCGTATCTCCTTGCTGCCGGTTTCGGCGACATACAGTGTCTTGTAGTCTGCCGAGGTGTTAATACCACCACCCGAATGAATATCGTCCGCGACGACTGAGTATTCGTTGCCGTCGAAATAAACAAGATTAGTCAGTGTCTCTCCGCTCCTGCGATCAACATCCTGCGCCACATAGAACTGCCGCTTGCCGACGGCGACCATGTCATTGGCGCGGGTGATCAGCGGACTCATGAAGGTTTCCTGGTGCCGGAATACTCCGGTACTCTCCTCAAGGTAGCGTTCAATCTTTTCTTTCCCTGTTTTGCGGTCCTCGGGATGATTGATCACAAACAAGTGTCGCTGCCCGGTCTGATCGATAAACAGGCTGATGCCGTGCGGATGCAATTCCGGGCCATCGGCAATCGCCGACGTCGCTTCCGGAGGTGTGCGTGTCAGATCAACCCGCAGGATATCGCCGTGGCCTACGGGTTCGTCCTTGGCAACTCCGAGCCTGTCAAACAGCGATACGTAGGCCAGTCCACGCGCGCGATCAATCTGGACATCCTCGCCACTTCCATTCATCTCGAAGTCGGTGCAGGTGCCCGCGAAATGCTCGCCGACATTCTGGTTGACAAGGCTGTACAAATACAATCCGCCTGCTGAACAGAGAATAACAATGATTATGAGTGCGCACAGAAGTGCTTTCTTTATCATTATTCGTCTCCGAGTTTAGTGACTGAACTGGACTAAATACTACCCCAACAAGCGTATATTAAAGGAGGAGCGGCTTCGGGTCGCCCCCCTGCAAACAAAAATAATAAGAACTCAATTTTTGATGGGATAAGTATAGAGAAGTTCCTCTTGTGTGTCAATAATATTCTGAATTGGCACAACATGTTGGGGCGAGTCTCTGCAGCCACATTGTCAATCCTACTCGCAATAAGCAACCTCACGTATTTATTGGATATTTATGTAACATACAAACAAGACTGTCGAGGGGTATATTTTGGAGAACTTTGCCATAGAGAAAACATATAGTAGACTTGACTTACATAGTGAACTATGGCATATATATTCTTAACTTTGGTGTATTTGCTTTAATCATTTTGTTGTCAGAAGAAGAATAGCGGTTTCTTTAAACCACCACTTTTTTTACAGTAAAAGGTTTGGTAGATAGTTTCAAGGTAATCTGTAAAGAAAGGAGGTGTTTTTTTATGACTAAAGGAACCGTGAAATGGTTTAATGAGAGAAAAGGTTTTGGGTTCTTGTCACGAGAAGCTGGAGATGATGTATTTGTACATTACTCAAGTATCCAGAGTTCGGGGTTTAAGAACCTTACCGAAGGACAGTCTGTAGAATTTGATGTGCAAGATGGACCGAAAGGTCCTCAAGCGGTCAATGTTACAGCAGTGTGACAAAGTAATGGCAGTCAGATAATGGCTGCCATTTTTTTACCTCTATTCTCTTTTCAGTATCCATCATATCTGTAAACACTCCCTCAGCATTTTTGCCTTGATTGCTACAAGAAATAGGGAAGTGATCAGTCCACTATCCCTAATAAAATTAGTGAATCTGCCGTATAGGAAAGGGTTGTGAAAGCAATGTAAAATATAAATTTGAGGTTTAAAATATTAATAGCTCTGTTTTCAAAACAACTTGACATATGGAAATGATTATTATACATTCAAAGCGCAAAACGAAAAAGATATTACATTACTCCTCGACGATTTACACATCGACAATGAAACATACATTATCATCAGCTGAACAAAGGGAGTTTAATCTAACCACATAAGAGCTTCATTTTGACATCACATCTGCCCTCCTTTTTTAATTTCGTGCTATCGGAATAACTACAAGTACATACTATTAAGCGTTTTCTCCAGAGCTTCGAATAAGACCCTGCGCCTAGTAACAAACATTAGATCTGATTAGAAAAGTGATACTCTATTTACATAACTACCTCTTTTATCAGCAAAAGTTTAGCAGAAATTCAATTTAATATTCAACAAAAACAGGAGGACACAATGAATATTTACGTAGGTAATTTGGCGCTTAATGTTTCCGAAGTGGATTTGCAACAGGCTTTTGAAGCCTTCGGAGAAGTTACATCTGCTAAGATCATAAAGGATCAGTACAGTGGTGAATCACGGGGATTCGGATTTGTGGAGATGCCGGCTGGAGCTGAAGCACAGTCCGCTATCGATGGTCTTAATGAGAAGGAATTGAAGGGACTCAAGCTTAAAGTTAATGAGGCTCGTCCCCAAAGAAAAAGCGATGGGGGGGGTGGAGGGCGAAGATACTAGAATTAGTGTGATATAGTTTCAGATACTCACAATTTTAATATGCTTCTATCCGGGCAGATTCAGTGCCGGACGAAGAAAAGTTACAGATCTCTAGTAGCATCTTTAAGGTTATCTGGCAGGTTGCCCAGAGTATGATACTCACACAGCGAAGTGAGGAAACGATGACACAAGTGAAAAATGGTGATACCGCCAAAGTTCACTATACTGGTAAGCTGGATGATGGAACGGCATTTGATAGCTCTGTTAACAAAGACCCCCTACAGTTTAAAATAGGTGATGGTCGGATAATCCCAGGTTTTGAAGAGGCGGTAATCGGGATGAATCCAGGAGAAAAAAAGTTACCACCATTGCATCAGACCAGGCTTATGGTCCACACCGTGAGGACATGGTACGTTCCGTAGAGCGGAATACATTTCCATCGCATATACAGCCTGAGGTGGGACAGCAATTACAAATACCGCAAACAGATGGTCATAAAATATTAGTCACAGTTACAAATGTATCTGAATCAAACGTCACGCTAGACGCAAATCATCCTTTAGCGGGGCAAGACCTGACATTTGATATACAGCTTGTGGAAATCATTTAAGTTTTTTCTTATGGCAGGATACTTTTTTAATTATCCCCGACTGATAAGAACAGTAAGTACAACTCATTGTTATTGTTCATAAGATTGTAGAGCGCTCCGCATTTCTTTTATCCCAAATACGTCTCTCATCTAGTAGTTTCAGTTTGCCCGCAATAAGTTTGATGTTTCTCCTGTCAATCCACCAATAAAAAAGCCAAAACTGTTGCACGATGTGTGTTACGCTAAAATGTGTCTGAGGCTGGAGGGATTAGCACGATTTCACCAACCGTCCCCGGACACATTGACAAACGATCAAATTCAAAAATATCTTCGTTATCTTCTTGAAGATCGTAAGCTTTCCTGGGAAACGTGTAACAACTATTTTTCAGGCATCCTCTTAGCAGAAAGGTTAAGGGACCATGAACTTTTTATATTGACATATTAATCATGGTGATACTACAATTACATTATTTAAAAGCAAGTATATAGTGAATAAAACAAACTTGAGTAAGGAGGGGAGACAATGAAAAGGTCTGTGATGTTTTGGCTCACTGCGATGGTTGCCGTTCTTCTTGTTGGATCTGGCTGCCCCAAAGTCAAAGTTGTCTGCGAGAATGGGGAAACACAGGAGTGCTTCTGTCCCGATGGCACTCAAAAGGTTCAATCATGCAAGGCTGATGGCAGCAGTTGGGAATTATGTGCATGTGGGACAGGGGAGGCGAGCAGCGATGAGGGCGCAGAGTGGTGTGACCAAGAGACTGATCTATGCTGGCAGGATCCGCCTTACCAGAAAGGAAGGGGTTTGTGCTGGGAAGCTGCAAACGACTACTGCGCGCAGCTAATCTTTGATGGCCACGACGATTGGTGGTTGCCGAACATCACCGAACTACGCACACTGGTGGTGGGCTGTCCTCAGCTTGAAACCGGGGGGGCGTGTCCGTTGGAGGATGGTAGCGGCTGGGAAGCTATGGATGAAGAGAATTCCCCGAAATGCAGATCTTGTGGGGACGGTGAGGTCTCCATGGATTGTAATTGGATCCCATCGCTTAAAGGAACGTGCAATAGAGACACTCCACAGGACCCTTCCGTTGAGTACTGGTCCTCGTCACCGAACGCTGACAACCCTACAGTATGGGCCGCATTTCTCCACTTCGGAAGTAAAACCATGGGGTTCAACCATACGGCGAGTTGGGCTGATGTGCGGTGCGTTCGCAACAAAAGCCCCGACGGTGCGCCGATGTGTGATCCCAATGATACCGAACAATGTACCTGCGATGGCGGTAAAACAGGGGCAAAGAAATGCAGCTCAGACGGTAGTGGCTGGGGTGAGTGCGTCTGCATTGCAGCCGGTGAGGACTTCGAAAATGAATGCGGTACAGAGACTACAATTGATCACGATGAGTGCACTAAAATTACAGTCACAGTGACCGCACCGGATGGCTTTCCCGGCAATCCGTTCACACTTACAGGATTCGTATGGGCAGAGGATCGCTGCTGCCCCGCTAATGGACCGCCGGACGGCGGATGGGATGTGTATGAAAACTCTGGGCTCACTGCAGATACGCCGTTTGTGATGAACGTCTACACTATAACTATAGACGAGACCACATGTCTCCCTACTGGTGAGTATAAAGTGGGAATCATAGTCATGATGAATGAAGATGATCCTGTCCAGGAACAGGGCTGGGTCGGATTTTCGGATGCGATTATGGTGGCTGGCGATGTTGATGGAGTTGAAATTGAACTCATCTATGTTGGAGAATGATGCGGGGAGAGTAATAGAAATTTTTATTTCCTCATCTGCCAACAATGGATAAATATATAGAAGCAGGAGTTTTAGATGGCTCCTGCTTTTTCTTTCCCCAATCCCACATATTGTGCCACCGACTTATCACTAAAAGTTAACCCTACTGCTATAAATGTGAGATCAAAACATCACCTGATCCACTCAACACTACCATATCAAGTCTACAGCCCCTCAGTAAATGCTGGGGGGTTTTTTGTTATTTCTTTTAAGTTTTTCATAAATATTACCGAAAAGAAGTCTATATAAGATCATAACTATTAATGAATCTTAATCTTACAAAAACAATTCACAACCCGTTTAGGGGTTGCACCATGGGACAGATACTTACCACTAAAGAACTAGCTAAATATTTAAAGCTGACAAAAGTGACTATTTA
>WTBG01000039.1 GCA_013139225.1 Deltaproteobacteria bacterium | reverse complement strand
TTGCTACCACTCGTCCAGAAACCATGTTGGGAGATACAGCGCTGGCAGTAAATCCCAACGATAAGCGTTATCAGAAATTAATTGGGAAGAGAGCAATTCTCCCCATCTTAAATAGAGAGATCCCAATCATTGCTGATGAATATGTGGATATGAAATTCGGAACGGGTGCCTTGAAAATTACTCCGGCACATGATCCGAATGACTTTGAGATAGGGAATACCCATGGATTGGAAAGAATAAAGGTGATTGATAATGATGGTGTCATGAATGGACAGGCAGGTCCTTATGAGGGGTTGGATCGATTCCGCTGTCGTGATAAGATTCTTAAAGACCTTAAAAAGATTGAACTTGTTAAAAAGGTGGAAGACTATAACCACCAGATCGGTCACTGCTACCGTTGTAAAACGGTGGTAGAGCCTTTCATTTCCAAGCAATGGTTTGTGAAAGTTAAGCCACTGGCAGAGCGTGCTTTGGAAGCAGTTGAGAAAGGGGAAACTACCATTGTCCCGAAAAACTGGGAGAAGACCTATTTTGAGTGGATGCGCAATATACGCGATTGGTGTATTTCTCGTCAGATCTGGTGGGGGCACCAAATCCCTGCATGGAATTGTAAAGAGTGTGGGAAAGTCACAGTGGCTCGTGAAGATCCCGATATGTGTGTATACTGTCAGAGTAAAAACATAGAACAGGAAGAAGATGTTTTAGATACCTGGTTCAGTTCTGCCTTGTGGCCTTTCTCTACGTCAGGATGGCCAGATAAAACGAAAGAGCTTTCATTGTTTTATCCTACCTCTGTGTTAGTTACTGCCTTCGATATACTCTTTTTCTGGGTAGCTCGCATGATGATGATGGGGCTCAAGTTTATGGGAGAGGTTCCTTTTAAAGAAGTCTATATCCATGCCATAGTACGAGATGTAGAAGGCAAAAAGATGAGCAAATCCAAGGGGAATGTTATTGACCCCTTAACTGTTATGGATCAGTATGGAACGGATGCCTTCCGTTTTACTTTGGCTGCACTTGCTGTTCAGGGAAGGGACGTCCGTCTTGCAGAAGAAAGGATAAAGGGGTATCGCAATTTTGCTAATAAGATCTGGAATGCATCACGCTTTGCCTTGATGAATTTGGAAGGTTATAATGCTAATAACATTGATTCCAGTATAGTCTCCTCTTCCCTGGTTGACAAGTGGATCGTAAGCCGTTTGCATCGGCTAATTAGAGAAGTAGAAGAGACTTTGCGTGATTATAAGTTTAATGAACTGGCTCATTTAATCTATCATTTCATCTGGCATGAGTTTTGTGATTGGTATCTGGAACTTATAAAGCCTGTCTTGAATCAGAGGGATGATAATGAATCCAAGTTGGCAACTCAACACACCATGATCAGGGTGCTTGCTAATTCTTTGCAACTTCTGCATCCCATTATGCCTTTTATAACTGAAGAGATATGGCAGAAACTTCCAGCAACTCAAGGGAGCATTATGATTTCTCCTTATCCTGAATGTGATCTTAAGAAAATTGATGGGGATGCTGAAAAAAAGATGGATTTGATTATTGATGTGGTTAATAATATACGTAATGTTCGATGGGAGATGAATGTACCTCCTTCTCAGATGGTAGAAGTAATTCTCTTTTCCAAAAATCATGAGAGTCTTGAAATCCTCCAAGATTGCAAAGGGTATATTGAGAGTTTAGGCAAAGCTGATAGCGTAATTATATCTGACAGTGTGACAAAGCCAAAATCTGCTGCTACGGCTGTAGCCCAGGATGTCGAGATATTTTTACCTCTTAAAGGAGTTATAGATTTTGCGGAAGAGGAGAAGAGGTTAAAAAAAGAGATTGGTAAAACGATGAAGGATCTGGATAGCGTTAACAGAAAACTCTCAAATGAAGATTTTCTGGCAAAAGCTCCTGAGGATATTATTGAGAAGGAAAAAGTTAAAGCTGGAGATTTAAAAGAAAAACAGGGAAAATTGGAAAAAGGTCTTAATCGCATTAGGGAACTTGTTTCAGAAGTGAACTAGAAAACCATTTTGCGAATAGCACCGCAGGTAATTCTTGTGTTTGAAACAGATAAATTAATTGAGATAGCACTTAGAGAAGATATTGGTGATGGTGACATTACTACTTCGTCGATAGTAAGTACTCCTCTTGACGCTACTGCTCACCTGGTTGCCAAAGAAGGATTAATCCTGGCAGGTATTGATATTTTCCATCGAGTCTATAAGAAACTGGATGCTGATTTGGAGTTAATCAAACACTTTGAGGATGGAGACGAAGTAAGCCAGGGTAGTATAATTGGTGAGATTAGTGGAGAAGTAGCTGTGATTTTAAAAGGTGAAAGAATCGCCTTAAATTTTTTACAGCGTCTGAGTGGTATTGCAACTCTAACCCATAAGTTTGTAATGAAGGTAAAGTCCTATCCAGTTAAGATACTTGATACTCGCAAAACTACACCAGGGTGGAGGGCATTGGAGAAATATGCAGTGAAGATGGGTGGTGGAGAAAATCACCGTTTTGGGCTATTTGATGCCGTTTTGATCAAAGATAATCATATTAGTGCTGCTGGGGGAATAGGAGAAGCTGTTCGGAGAGTGAAGGATAATGTTCCGCATAGTTTCAAGATTGAAGTAGAGACAAGTAATTTACAAGAAGTAAAAGAAGCTTTAGATAGTGGAGTCAGCACCATTATGCTTGATAATATGAGTACAGAGATGATGAAAGAGGCTGTGGCTGTGGTCAATAAGAGAGTTTTAGTTGAAGCTTCTGGAAATACTGGTTTAGACAATATTGAAGAAATAGCCGCTGCAGGTGTAGATTTTATTTCAGTGGGAGCCCTGACTCATTCAGCTAAGGCAGTTGATATTAGTTTAAAGGTTGTTGAGAATACTTGAGTAAACATACCAATTCTGGTTTCCTGCTCCCCGATCAGAGTCGAGGACAAGTTTTGCAGGAACGACGTTTGTATTCCCGCTTTAGCAGTAATGACGGTTTATTTTGAATTAATCATTGGAGCTCGATGTTACTTGCTATTGATATAGGAAATTCAAATATCCTCTTAGGTGTTTTTAAAGAGGATAAATTGTTGCATGAGTGGCGTCTCTTAACCGAGTCGGATAAAACCATTGATGAATATGGAATACTTTTCCAAAGTCTCTATAGGTCGGCAGGACTTGCTGTTGAGGAGACTAAGGATATTATCATCTCCAGCGTAGTACCTCCACTGATTAATACACTTGAGGAACTTTGCAAGAAATATTTTCATTTAAATCCTCTGATTGTGGAGCCGGGGGTAAAAACCGGCATGCCCATTAATTATGATAATCCGCTGGAGGTAGGTGCTGATCGGATTGTGAATGCCGTATCTGCCTATGAGAAATATAAGAAGAGTCTCATTATTGTTGATTTCGGAACGGCAACGACCTTTGATTGTATATCTCATAAAGGGGAATATCTGGGTGGAGCTATAGCGCCAGGAATTATGGTTTCTACTGAAGCATTATTTCACAAAGCTTCAAAACTTCCTCGGATAGAATTAATTAAGCCCCAAACCGTTATCGGCAAAAATACTGTAGCCAGCATGCAGGCGGGTATTGTCTATGGATATGTTGGGCTAATTGATGGCATAGTGCATCGTATGAAGGAAGAGATGAAAGACAGCCCCCTGGTAGTTGCCACTGGTGGTTTGGCACAGCTCATTGCCACAGAATCAGAAACGATTGATGAAGTTGATGAACTTATGACGTTAGAAGGATTGAGAATTATTTATAATAGAAACAGATAAGTGAGGGATAGCGAAATGTTTATCATTGTCAATTTGCTGGATGCGATTGCTATTATCATTCACTATGCATTAACCATCTATATGTGGTTGATCATTATCAGGGCTGTGATATCCTGGGTAAATCCAGATCCTTATAACCCCATCGTAAGCTTTTTGTATCAGGTTACTGAACCCGTTCTTTGCCGGATTAGGCGTTACTTACCTTTTAGAAGTATGGCTATCGATATCTCACCTATGATAGTATTTGTTGCCATCATCTTTCTTGATCGTTTTCTGGTAGGGACCATACAAGATATAGTGGTGAGATTGAGGTAGAAAAAATTGAGGAATTTGGTGATTGAGGGGTTATTAAATTCCTAGATTTCTGGATTCGCAATCTAATTGTAGTTTTTCCAAGTTTTTTTATGGTGAAGGAGTTATCATGAAACTTACCCCTTTAGATATTCAGCAGCAGAAATTCGAAGTAAAGTGGCGAGGTTATGACAGGCAGGAAGTGGAAACATTTCTGGAGATGGTTTCCGAAGATGTAGAGTCATTATTAAAAGACTGTAATAAACTTAGAGATGAGCTAAAAAAATGTGAGTCGCAAATGGCTGATTTTCGAGAGAATGAGCGTGCCATTCAGCAAACTATCATGACTACACAAAAAGTGTCTGATGATCTGAAGAGAAATGCACAGAGAGAATCAGATCTCATTTTAAGCGAGGCAAAAGTGGCGGCAGAAAAAATTACTAATGATGCCAGGACACATGCTGAAAAAATAATGGGCGGTAGTCGATTGGAAATAGAGAAGTTGAGAAAGGAATTTAATGATCTAAAAAATAAGAAGATGGAATGTGAGCTGGCTCTTAAATCTATGCTTGAATCCCATCTTCGACTGTTGAAAACTGAAACGGAAAGGAAAGAGTAACTTTATACATGTTGTGGATTATAGAAGAAGATGGTGCGGTGATTATGAATGTTTTACTTCAACCTCGGGCATCAAAGAATGAACTGGTAGGTATACATGGTGACTGTTTAAAAATTAAGGTGACTTCACCTCCCGTTGAAAATAAGGCCAATAAGAAACTTTGTGAATATTTATCCGGACTGATAGGCATAAGCAAAAGTAAGATCGAAGTTGTAAAAGGTGAAAAGATGAGAATTAAGAAGGTGAAAATATCTGATAGTACTTTAGCGGAAGTGAGGAAGAAATTAAGTTTAGATTAAAACTGATACCATATAGTTACAGGACTGGAATAATTTCGATGCAACCCATTTCTCATTGGACAATCATACATGAACATCATTGTTAAAAAACCAACGCCGGAAAGTCTTGAGAAACTGGGAGTAAAAACATGGCCCACACTGGAAAAAGACCCATGTAAGATCGACTGGTTTTTTGATCAGACTGAGGAAAGCTATTTCCTGGCAGGTCGTGTTATCGTTGTGACTGAGGATGGGCAAGAGGTAGAAGTTAAAAAAGGAGATCTTGCTGTGTTTCCTAAGGGATTGCGCTGCACGTGGTATATTAAAGAACCGATGCGAAAGCATTTTAATTTAAGACGGGATTAATAGCCGCAGATTGAATTTAAATTTTTACTAATCAGATTACTTTATTTAAACTGTATTCAATAATTCCTTCTACTCCGCTTTTCCTAAGTTTTGGTATTAATTCCCTGACCGTGAATTCAGAAATTACTGTTTCAATTGAAAACCAGTCTTGTTGATAAAGATTGGCAATGGTGGGTGCAGTGAGACTGGGGAGCAGTTTGATTACCTCATCCAATTTTTCTTTAGGCACATTCATCTTTAATCCAACCATTCCATCCGCCTTTAGAGCCCCCTTAAGAAGGAGGGATATCTGTTCAATTTTTTCCTTTTTCCAAGAGTCTTCCCAAGCCTTCTTATTTGCAATAAGTTGAGTATTGGTCTCCATTAGATCCTGGATAATCCTGAGGCCATGGGCTTTGATGGTACTCCCCGTTTCGGTAACTTCAACAATAGCATCTGCTAATCCCTCAACAACTTTAGCTTCGGTTGCACCCCAGGAGAATTCTACATCGACATCAATATTCTTCTCAGCAAAATAGTCTTTGGTAAAATTTACCAGCTCGGTTGCGATCTTCTTGCCTTGTAAATCCTCTAATTTTCTAATGGGTGAGTTATCCATGACTGCCAGGACCCAGTGTGCTGGTTTCCGGCTGACTTTGGAATAGATGAGGTCTTGGACAACTACAATATCTGAGTCATTTTCCTTGATCCAGTCTTTACCAGTGAGTCCCAAGTCTAGAGTTCCGTCTTCTACGTAGCGCGACATCTCTTGTGCCCTGATGAGTATGCACGAGAGAGTTTCATCATCAATATCAGGGAAATAGTTTCTTGAACTTATTGATATCTTCCATCCTGATTTCTTGAATAGATCTATTGTAGCGTTTTCGAGACTTCCTTTCGGAATGCCAACTTTCAGTTTTTGCAATATAATATCCTCCTTTATTTAGAATCTGCTTCCTTGA
>WTBG01000142.1 GCA_013139225.1 Deltaproteobacteria bacterium | reverse complement strand
ACTGGGCCAGTCAGTTTAAAAAGAGCAAGACAAAAGATGAAAAGTTCTGGCTTGATTCCAGCAACTCGATCAAAGTACCCATGATGGTTCAGAAAAAGGATTTTAGATATATGGAAAGTGAGAGCCTTAAGATTCTTGAATTGCCCTACGCTGGTAATGATCTCTCAATGATTGTATTATTGCCCAAGGAGATTGATGGCCTGGGGAAACTCGAAACCAGCCTGACTGTAGAGAACCTTGCTAATTGGCTGAGTCTTCTCAAGGAGAAGGAAATCCGGGTATTCCTGCCTAAATTCAAGATGAGTTCTCAGTTTAACCTGAGTCAAACGCTTGCTTCTATGGGCATGCCTGATGTGTTTACAAGAAAAGCTGATTTCTCAGGGATGACTGACAACAAGGACTTATATATTAGTGCAGTGATTCATAAGGCGTTTGTGGATGTTAATGAAGAGGGGACTGAAGCAGCAGCAGCAACGGCAGTGGCTATGAAGTTTTTATCTATGCCTGCCCCTCCACCGGTGTTCCGGGCTGATCATCCGTTTTTATTCTTGATCCGTCACAATTCCTCAGAGAGCATCTTGTTCCTTGGAAGAGTCGTTAACCCAATTAAGTGAAGAATTATATATCTTTCAAAAGTTTATTTGCAGGTGATTTCAAAATGGTATTATCGAATGTTTGTAAACTTTCTGACAAGGCCATAAGTTCCTGACTGTGTACCTCTGGAATATTATTAACCCCTCTCTTTTCCATGGCATCAATCACATATTTTATGGTTAAAGTCTCACCATCACGTGCGGGTTGATATGCCGTCTCTTTATACTCCTGGGTTTTTACTTCTGAAAGGATGCCGCTCTCATCTAATTCAAAAAGTATTTGTCTCACTAATCGAATAGGAATTTCCAATACAGATGAGATTGAGGTTGCAGTAAAGGGGGTTTCCCCTTTGGAAAAATTCTTTACCAGTAACTGAGTGATCCGCAAAGAGAGTAATCTTTTAAGGGATAAACTAGCCCTATGACAATCTGGTTCAAACTCATACATATCAACATTCTGATGGGCAAAAGAAATTTCTGCACCAAACAGCACTATCAACCAGCTCACTTGAAGCCATGCTAAAAATAAAGGAAGTGCTGCAAACCCTCCGTAAATGGCGTTATATTTGGAAACTCCTACCTGAAAGTTAATGTATCCCCACTGAACCACTTCGTAAGCCGTTCCTGCTATTATTCCTGCTAACAAACCAGAGGTTAACCTGACTTTGATGTTAGGTATAAAAATATAGGCAAAGGTAAAAAGAAACCATACCATACAGTATGGTAAGATTTTTAATGCTAAAAAAATAATTGAGCTGACAGGACCCAGCAGAGCGAATTTTTCAGTTATGAACGTCACTTGGGTGGTTATAAATAACGTGGTACTGCTTGACAAAATGAACAATAGTGGGCCAATAAGCATAAAGGAAAGATAGTCACTGAATTTGCGTCCCCACGTGCGTGATTTCTTTACGCCCCAGATGTCATTAAATGATTGTTCGATATTACCCAGCACTTTGATTACTGTCCAGAAGAGAATTGCAAGACCTATACCGGCTACGAAACCCCCTTTTGTATTCTCAAGGAGTGATTGTGCAAAGTTAATTACCTGAATCATTACTTCTTCCTGAGCGTAAAATTTCTCGAGGAGTTCCTTTTCAAATACTTCTTGAAAACCGAACCCTTGTGCTATTCCAAATACCATAGCAACCACAGGAACAATAGAGAGAAGTGAATAAAAAGTAAGGGCTGAAGCTTTTAAATAGCATTTATCTTCATCAAATCCGCGCGCGACTAAAAGAACAATCCTTAGCTGTTTGATAAAAAATGATTTGGACTGCGAAATATCCTTTAAGCGGATTCTCCAGATATCGGTGGTTATAAAATTTATAACTTTTGATATCATAGTATCTGTCTCCCTGTATTAAATGGCTTTGTGGTAAGTGAGTTATCAGAATATCGTTTATCTCTTTTTCTTGTCAGAGCCGAAGATTCCCCGGATAAGATCACCCACCTTTGGCATTTTTATGGCTATCTTTGGCTTCTGCACGGTTCCTGCAATTACAACTGGTATTACAGGTTCTCCACCGCCTATAATGGATAGAACCTTCTTTGCATCTCTGCCAAGAGATTCTTCGAGAAAATCTCCGGTGACGCTATATTCCATGGGGTTCCCGTTTTGAGAAGCGATATATGTGAGTGACGTCCAGCCTTTGATTTGGAAATTCAGATCTTCACCATTCACCTGAATATTATCATTGTAAATTTTTTCATCTTTTAAACGAAAAGCAGTTGAAATCTGCTTAAATTTAAGGGTCTCTGGTTTCCCAAAATATTTCAGCACCTGTGATAAAACATTTTGGCTGCTAATAGTGCCATCATTCATGGTAAGCTCCCCTTCCCCATTAATAGTTTTAGCAATCTCAGAGTTCCAACTGGTGCCTTGCCAGGAAGCCTGGGCAGAAAGATTACCTTTCCCAGAAAGCTGGCCTGAGGGTGGTATGATCAGAATGGGAATTATGTACCCCAGTATTTTTAGGTCCTGGGAAAGTTGAATGTCTTTAGCTTCCAGATTCACTTTCATTGTCGGGGTTTTTTTGCCGAAATAGAACTCGCCCTCTGCCCGTATAGGACCGTTGTTGAGTTGACACATAAGTGTGGAATCCAAAACACCTTTTTTAAGAGAGAGGTTTTTAGTGTGGAGATTTTTTATTGACCCAATAGTTTGATAATTGATCGAATCAACTGATAATGATCCATTACCTTCCCAGGTTGAAAGCATTGGTTTATCATCAGGAGAGTTTAAGCTTCCCCCACAGGAAAAAGTGATGTTTCCCTTCCCCCTGGCTGTTAATCCTTCAGGCAGGAAATCCTTCAATGATTTTTGAACCTCTTGCATGTCAAGATCAGCTTTTACCTGGCATTGCAAAGAGAGAATTTTTGAAATCTGGGAGAGCGATCCTGATCCTTCCAAATTCAAGAAAGAAGAATCCGCTTTAAGTGACATAAGGGTGAATTTATCTTGGTTTGCGGTATATGCTGCATCATGGATCACAGTCAGTTTAGAAAAATAGAGCGTTTCAGGGGGAGTAATGGGTTTTTTGCTTGAAGAAGGGAAAATAATCTTTGCATCATTTATTATGTGATTGCCCTTTATTGCAATTGAGTTTTTGAGACTTCCCTTTAAGGTAATGTCAGATGAGAGCTGCCCTTGATCTGGAAAAGCTGAAGGAATCACACCTTTAAGCTGTCTTTTCAGCTTCGAGAATTTAGTAGAAAGGTTCCCTTTTAAGTTAATGTTTATTCCATCATCCAGTGTACCCTTAATATCAGCGTTCAATATCTCACTACGGATATTTAGAGAAGCTAAATCATACGTATGTTTGGAAGCATTAATGGTAATATCAGGAGTTATCTTCAAGTATTTTTCCTTAAAAGGGTGATCCCCAAGAAAGTCAGCATTAATTTTTAAATCTTTAATGCCAGTTGTGCCCTTGACGTTTAATTTGTTGAGATCTCCAGTTCCTGATAAAGATAGATTCATGCTCCCGAATATTTGCAGATCAGGCGGGATGGGGAGGACTTTCCTCATAACAAGTAAAATTTCATTAAGGTTGCCCATTCCCGAGAGATGTATTTTTCCGTTGGGGTGTCTTTGAAAATCATCAACCGTCCCCGTGATGGAGAGATTGACGAAATCACTTTTAAGTGCAAATGATTTAATATCAATCGAATTGTTGACAAAATCGAGTAACATATCCTGGGACAAGATAATTTGAGGTTGTTTAAAGGACGCATCCTTGAAAGGACCTCCCTTTATGGATAAGTTTTTGAGCACGGTGTCGCCATTAAGAGCTATATGAGACTCCAAATTTCCCCGGACATTAAGGGTGCTTTTGAGTTGACCTTTCAAAGAGAATCCGGGAGGTAGGCCCAGGATACCTGCTCCAAGCTTAGCCAGTTTGTTTAAATCAAGCAGGCATGATAAACTGGCACCGGTTACCTCATCAGGACTATCAAATTTAGCCAGGTCTAAAAACGCCTTAATATGTCCGAAGCCCGCTTTCATTTCCAGGTTGCCCCGGGCTTTTCGGGGATCAAATTTCCCTTTCGATGCCAGGCGGGCAGTGCCGGTCAATTCTATAGATTCAGGTGGTTTATCATCAAGTATTACCTTGGTGTTTAAGAGAAAGTGTATTTGTTCATTGAGTGATGGTATGGATAGATCAAGGTTAAGATCCTTGACACGAGTGATGCTATCAAGACGTCGATCAACAAAGGTGAAATTTCCTTTCCTAATGTGGGCATTAAGAAAAAGAGCGGGTAGTTCTTTAAGTGTAAATTCATCCTTCTCTTTTGATGGAGCCTCTTTTGGGGATGTTTCCAGGATATCACTGATATCGGTCTTTCCTGATTTATCCCTGGTGAGAGTTAAGTCTATCCCATTGATGGTAAGGTCGTCGATATCGATTTTACCGGCCAGCAGAGATAGCCAGGAAATAATGAGCTTAAGTTCATTAAGGTCTACAAAGGGTTTTTGGTCTTTATCTTTAATAGTTAAACCGGATAACAAAATCCCCTTGCCCCAGGAGAATGAAAATTTATTGATTGATACAGGCCGTTTAAGATCTTTGGATAAATATGCCGTAATGTTTTCCCGGGCAAAATCTGAAGAGAGAAGAGAGGGAAGTGTGAACAATAGAACAATGATCAAGATCAAAGTAATGGCAAGACAACTGATTAGCAATTTAAGAATAAATCTGGTTAGCGAAAAAGTTTTAGGCGAAGAATTTTGGGTGGTCATATTTTCCTCCTGCATGCTGCAGCACATCTTTAAGAGAAAAGCACCTCTTTTTTTGACAAAAATAATATAGACCCAATAGAAAGTTGTGTCAATGTCTTTGATTGGCTTGCTGCTTGACACATGATATTTAGATTATGTATACTAATTTATAGTGACAGCTTCGTAAAAAGCCAAAAATAGAGTCACTCCCGCGAAAGCGGGAGTCCATAAAAATCTGAAATCACTGGATTCCTGCTCCCCGATCAGGTCGAGGACAAGTTTTGCAGGAATGACAAATAAGGAGTGAATTGGACTTTTTGCCAAATCATCAATAGTAAGAGCTTTCAAGATGATAGATACCTTAAACCTTTTCGTATAGGTCTTGAATGCTGTTTTACAGGTGTGTAAAAATTAAAATGCTTATTTTTGCAGGGCTGCTTCCTCTGATAACAATTTTATCAGTAAATGGGGCTCCACAGGATGAGGTTCAACTAAGACTTGAACAAGCCCGTGAAAATTTGCGTATCAGCCAAGCAACGGAAGGGAGAATTACCTCCGAGCTGGAGCAGCTAAAAAATTCCGGAAAAGCAACTCCTGAAATTTTAAATGATTATGAAACTTACCTCAATCGTATCCAGGCCATGGTCAATGAAAACCAAAAAATTGTGGATAACATGGAAGCAACGTATTCGAGGTATCAAAAGTCGGCAAAAACGACAGGTTGTTCAAATTCAATTCAATCAGAGGGAAATCGTTATACAGAAGTTCCTGCGGAGGAAGAGCCTGATGAATTGTCTGTTTTGGACAGTGAGTTAAACGATTCATTGGCTGAATTTGATGAAATGTTACTTAAAGAAATGGATGAGATTCGTGCAAAATCAGAAAACAATATGAAGAATATAGCGGGGGAGGCGGCTGAAGCAGCAGAACGCTTGAGAGAAAAAGGTGTGGATGTCAGTTCCTCTGAGGATGATGGTACAGATGAGCACGCTCAGAAGTCGCAGTCAGAAGAAGAAATAAAGGATCGAGAGCAAGGAGAAGACGAACTTGAACAGGGAGGGAGCTATTCAAAAGTTCCTGTCACAGATAGCCGGGATGGCAAGTCTCGATCAGATGACGATGCAACATATAGTAAACAGGACAGGAAGAGTCACGGCAGTGCCCAGGATGATGATATTGTAGCTCGTCAGCTTCGTGAAGCAGCTGAAAAAGAAACTGATCCAGAGCTCAAAAAAAAGCTTTGGAAAGAATATGAAGACTATAAAAGAGGTAGTAATTAAACGCTTTACACTGACCTTGATGAACTCGCAAAGCATGCTATCGACATAGCGCTATGATTATCTTCACTCGCAAATGTTTTATAATCTGCTCACTCCTTTTTTTTCTCACCGCCTGTGCTACTTACAATGCCCACAAGATTGCTAAAACGAAGATCCTGCATGCTCAGCAAGAGATTCCCGAAGAAGAGTTATTAGATGTTGGGATAACCGTTTTTAAAAGTAGCGAAATCAAAGAAAGAAAAGCCCAAAAAGAAGGAACCAATCTTGATGTGAGAAACGCTGAGAACCATTTTATTCCTTACCATTTGAAAAATACCTTGGAGCAAAGCGCTTATTGGGGGATGATTCGGGTTACACCACTGGAATCTGAGTCTGCAGATGTTCTGGTGAAAGGTGAGATTATCGAATCAAATGGTGAGAATCTGACTCTCAAGATTACTGTCAGCGATTCGAGCGGTAAAGTCTGGCTGAAGAAAAAGTACAAAGCCACTGTTACTGGTAAAGCCTATGATGACAATATTCCAGGGCAAAAAGATGCTTTTCAGGGGATTTATAATGCAATCTCCAATGACATAGCGGATTATATGAAAAAGCTGAGCCCAGAGGAGATAAAAGAAATACGTACAATTTCTAAAATAAAGTTTGCTAAGGATTTTGCCCCACATGCTTTTGGAGACTACCTGGAAGAAGACAAAAGAGGTAAGTTTACTATTAATCGTTTGCCCTCTGATGATGATCCCATGATGGAACGCCTGTTAAAGATAAGAGAACGGGAATACATGTTTGAAGATACAATCAATGAATATTATGAAGGGTTCTATAATGAAATGTGGCCTCCTTACAAAGATTGGCGTATGCTAAACTTAACGGAACGCATTGCACTGGCCGAACAAAAACGGGCAGCATTTATACGTCAGGCCGGAGGCGTATTATTGGTAGCACTAGCCATATTAATGGAAGTACAGGATGTGCATAACTCAGGTGCTTTAACTGGTGCTCTGGTAATTGCCGGAGGTCAGGTATTTTTGAGTGGCATTAATATTTCCAAGCAGGCTGAAATGCATTACCAAACGCTTCAGGAACTGGGTGAATCCTTCGGAAGTGAAATGAAACCCATTGTGATAGAGTTTGAGGGTAAGAAATATGAATTGTCAGGTACAGCCGAGGAGCAGTATAAACGCTGGCGGGAGTTGCTGCGCGAAATATATTATTCTGAAACCGGCTTTGCCCCTGCAGATGTCTCTGACCCGGAAAACCCCGGGGAGTGACAAATAAGGAACAAATTGGACTTTTTGCGAATACGTAATTTTTGATTATAGCATAAAATGGTTGACCAAAATAAAGATAAAATTATCACCCCGCTCAAGGTAGAAGTAAAAAAAGAAAAAGCTGTTCGCTTTGGTGCCAAGCGGAAGAATTTCCTGAAGTTAGCATTATTAAGCCTCAGTTTAATCATTATGATTGTTGGAGGTCTTTGGTTATTCAGTTTTTTGTCGAGAAATCCCGCCCGCACCGTATCTGTTCCAGTGGAAAAGGTGACACCTGAACCGCAATCAAAAGAGTTGTCGGCTGAAATACCATCATCACATATGGAGGGAGATGCAAGCAAGGCACAAATTGCCAAGGAGAAAAAAGAAGCTGAACAAAAACTTTCTAACTTTCTAAAAATAAAAAAGGTATTGGATGCAAAAGGGGTAGCCGAATGGGGCGGTAAATTGTATGACAGGATGGTCCAGCTAAGCCAGGCGGCAGATGCCTTTTTTATCCGTGAGGAATTCGTATTCGCATCTGAAAAATACGCGGAGGCTATAGAAACATTAAACAAGCTGAGTGATAATACAGATGATGCTCTTCGACGTATTCTTAACGAAGGCCAGATGGCGCTTAAAGAAGGAGATGGAGATCGTGCTCAGCACCTGTTTAGCGTTGCTTTGATGATCGATCCTGGAAACACGTTTGCCCGGCACAGCCTTGCGAGAGCAAAAAACATTGAAACGGTTATGAGATTGATTGCCTCAGGTGAGAAACATGAAGAGGAGAATAATCTTTCTTTCGCCCATGCAGATTATCAGGAGGCCGTGCGGCTGGATCCTGAATCAGAAAAAGCACAATCTGCGTTGATCCGTGTTAAGAACATAATTTCGGCTGAAGAATTTCAACAGCTCATGTCATCAGGATTTACGGCTTTTAACAACAATGATTATAAGCGTGCTAGATCTCTGTTCCTTAAAGCGCAGTCTTTTAAACCGGATTCGCATGAGGTTAAAGATGCGCTGGCACAGGTGGATGCGTCCATTCGGTTATCTCATATTGAAGATCTACGGAAGAAAGCGTTAGTGGCGGAGGATGCTGAAAATTGGGAGAAGTCCCTGGCGTCATACCAGGCGGTTTTAAAAATAGACAACTCGATTCAGTTTGCCATTCAAGGTAAAGAGCGTTCTATAAAGCGTAACCGGCTTGAAAAGCGTATGAATTATTATTTAGAAAAGCCAGATGTTTTAGAATCTGATCATAACCTTAAAAAAGCGATTGAACTGGTAAAAAAAGCTGAAAAAATTGAATCGAAAGGTTCCCGTTTTAATGAGCAGTTGAAAAGTTTGGATGAGCTGGTTAAATTAGCTCAGATACCGGTACCAGTGACCTTAGAGTCTGATGGTGTGACCGAAGTCGTTATATATAAGGTGGGAAAATTTGGAAGCTTCTA
>WTBG01000105.1 GCA_013139225.1 Deltaproteobacteria bacterium | reverse complement strand
TCTTTAAATTTTTGTTAAAGTATTATCATAATTACACCGAATATAAAAACATTAAAACCTCTTTTCCCAATTAATTTTAAGCATGAGACTTAAGAATCGGGATGGGGGTTTTAACTTTCTACATCCTTAATTTCCTCCGCATTTGCTGTGTTCCCCTCATCCAATGACAATTCAGGGAAAACCCCTGTTTGCTTTCGCAAATCCTCAATCTGCCTTAGTGGACGCTCAAGTTGATTGCGGCGTGTTGATGTTAAGGCATTAAATTCCTTTTGTGCCTCGTCAATCTTTTTCCCCATCTTCTCAAGTGATTTTATAAAATTAGACCATTGCTTATTAAATGTTCCAAGCAATGACATTATTTGAGCTGCTGTTTTTTCTAAATTGAAATTATCCACCGCCTGCCTGATGACAGCAAGTACGGCATATAGTGTGATAGGTGAACAAAGTATTACCTTGTGTTTTAAAGCTTCATCCAGTATGGAACTATCATTTTCATTAATGAAAGCATACACCTGTTCATTGGGTATGAATACGATTACATAGTCTACTGTATTCTCTGCGGGATTTATGTATTCCCTGGTTGTTACTTCCTTTATTCGTCCCCTGACATCCTTTATGAACTGATTTTTGTGCCTCTCCTTGTCGGTTTCACCATCTGCATCAAGATAACGCATATAATTATCCAATGGGAATTTAACATCCATATTTACCGTAAGATCCTGAGGCAGAAGAAATGTATAGTCGGGACGTGTGCCTACCGTTTCCAGAGTTTTCTGTTTACGATAATTGATGCCTTCTACAAAACCTGCCAGCCTCAATACATCTTCAGCCATTCTTTCCCCCCACTGACCTCTAACTTTTGAACTTGCCAGGGCAGTTCTTAATTGACTGGTAGTTTCCTGAAGTTTCCCTGTCTGTTCGGCTGTAGTTTTCAATTGGTTAGCGAGCTCACCAAACTTCTTTTCCCTATCCTTTTCAAATCCTGTTACTAAATCCTGAACTTTCTGCAAATCACCTTTCATTGCCACAAGCGTCTGGTCAATTAGCTTTTTCTTTCCTTCAAGTTCCTTCTCACCCATCTGTGTTTGTTTAGAAAGAGTGGCATCAGCAAGTTTTAAAAACTCCCCTGTACTCTTTGACAATACCTCCTGGGAAAGCGCTCCAAAAGATTCTTTCACTCTGTTAATGATAACCTCCAAGTCCTGAACTTTTTGAGATTCAGTCTGAGCTATTAACTCCTGAGCAATTGTTTTAGCTTCTTGCCTGCGCATCCAATTAACGATTAAGACAACAACTGCTCCAAGAACAACACCGATGATGAAAACTGCTAGATACTCCATGCAAAAGCCTACTTGAAATATTTTAGTTCTCTCTCTTCTCCTGCAGGGCTGCCTGGGCCGCGGCCAGTCTGGCAATTGGCACCCTGAAAGGTGAACAGCTTACATAGTCCATCCCAATTTCATGGCAAAACTCAACCGAACTGGGATCTCCCCCATGCTCTCCACAAATCCCCACCTTTAAATTCTTTCTGGTACTGCGACCCCGCTCAACACCCCATTTCATCAGTTGCCCTACTCCTTCCCTATCCACTACCTGGAAAGGATCTTTTGATAAGATATTTTTTGCAAGATAATACGGCAGGAATTTACCAGCATCATCCCGGGACAAACCAAAGGTGGTTTGGGTAAGGTCATTAGTACCAAAACTGAAGAATTCAGCAACGGTTGCCACTTCATCAGCAGTAATTGCAGCTCTCGGAAGTTCAATCATGGTACCTAGCAGATAGTCCACTTCTATTCCCTGTTCTTTAAAAACCTCCTTTGCAACTCTGCGAACTATTTCCTCCTGCGACTTAAGCTCGTTCACATGGCTCACCAGTGGAATCATGATTTCAGGATGCACCTTTACCCCTTTCTTTGCTACTTCACAGGCAGCCTCAAGAATAGCTCTAGCCTGCATCTCGGTAATTTCAGGGTAAACAACTCCCAGTCTGCAGCCTCGATGTCCCAGCATGGGGTTGGATTCATGTAACGATGCAACTCTTGCTTTCAGCTTTTCTGCCGGTACATTAATTTTCTTAGCTAAATCTTCGATCTCTCTATCTGAATGAGGTAAAAATTCATGCAATGGAGGATCTAATGTCCTGATAGTAACCGGCAGTTCTTTCATAACTTCAAAGATTCCTCTAAAGTCTTCCCGCTGCATGGGAAGCAGTTTATCCAGTGCTTTTCTCCGCCCAGCTTCATCGTCAGCAAGAATCATCTCCCGTACCGCATCTATTCTCTCACCACCAAAGAACATATGTTCTGTTCGGCAAAGTCCTATCCCCTGAGCACCGAAAGCAATAGCATTAGCTGACTGATCCGGCTGATCTGCATTAGTGCGAACACCAAGTCTTCGAACTTCATCTGCCCAGTTCATTATCTTTGCATAGGTTTGATAGGTAGAGGAGGCAGCAGGATCCAGACTCTGCGTCAACAGCACCTGTAATACCTCTGAAGGATTCGTTTTTATCTCTCCCTCTATCACCTCACCAGTTGTCCCATCAAGCGAAATGGAATCCCCCTCTTTAATAGTTTTATTTTTAACCATCATCACTCTCTTTTTGTAATTAATCTCCAAATCTCCACATCCGGCAACACACACCTTTCCCATTTGACGGGCTACTAATGCTGCATGGGAAGTCATACCTCCTCTAGCCGTTAAGATACCTTCAGCCGCATTCATGCCTTTGATATCTTCAGGTGATGTCTCTATTCTCACCAATATTACCTTTTCTCCCTTCTTCGCACACTCTTCCGCATCAGCCGCATTAAAAACCACTTTTCCAGATGCAGCTCCCGGTCCTGCGTTAAGGCCTTTCGTTAACAATCTACCGCCTTCCACAGCTTGGGCCTTCTCCTTAGAATCAAAGATTGGTCTTAGCAACTGATTAAGCTGCTCAGGTTCTACCCTCATCAGTGCCTCTTCCTTTGAGATTAAACCTTCCTTTACCATGTCAACAGCAATACTGAATGCGGCAAAACCTGTCCTTTTCCCCACACGGGTCTGTAACATCCACAGTTTCTTGTTCTGAATGGTAAATTCGATATCCTGCATGTCCCGGTAGTGTTTCTCCAAGTTCTGGTAGATGTTAACCAGCTTTTTATAAACCTCCGGCATATCTTTCTCAAGTTGAGCAATTTGATGAGGGGTCCTGATTCCAGCAACCACATCTTCACCCTGGGCATTAATGAGATACTCACCATAAAACTTTTTCTCACCTGTAGCAGGATCACGGGTAAATGCAACACCGGTTCCACAATCTTCTCCCATATTACCAAAGACCATTGATTGTACATTGACCGCCGTCCCCCAGTGGTCTGGTATATTATTCAATTTCCTGTAAACAATCGCGCGCTCATTGTTCCAGCTTTCAAAAACTGCTCCTATAGCCAACCAGAGCTGTTCTTTAGGATCCTCTGGAAAATCTTTACCTGTCCTTTTTTTAATGGCGTCTTTAAACTCTGCAACCAATTCCTTCAGGTCATCTGCCGTCAGGTCTGTATCATCGCTTGCCTTTCTGATTTTCTTTTTCTCTTCCAGGATTTCTTCAAAAGGGTCAATATCATCTTCGCTCACCGGTTTTAGCCCTAAAACTACATCACCGAACATTGCTACAAACCTTCTATAGCTGTCATAGGCAAATCGAGGATTGCCAGATTTTGCAATCAATCCCTGAATAGTAACATCATTTAAACCAAGATTTAACACCGTATCCATCATACCCGGCATGGAAGCCCTGCCACCAGACCGCACAGAAACTAAAAGTGGGTCTTTAGCATCCCCAAAAGTATCCTCCATCACCTTTTCAACTTTTTTAAGAGCATCTGCCACTTCAGCTTCTAATTCAGGAGGATATGCTTTGTTCTCGTCATAATAAGTGCAAACCTCTGTTGAAATAGTAAATCCAGCAGGAACCGGTATCTTCAGGTTGCTCATCTCTGCCAGATTTGCACCCTTCCCTCCCAGTAATTCCTTCATATCAGCTTTTCCTTCTGCACTTCCATCAGCAAATGAATAGACATATTTGTGTGTCATTTCAAAACTCCTTTCTTTTTGAGTTAGGACGCAGATTTTCGCAGATATACGCAGAAAATCATAGCAAAAAACTACAAGTAAAGTTGTCATTGCGGGGAGCGAGATTGTTTTGCTGCGCTCGCAATGACTTGGTCAATTATTTATGCAATACTCAACTAGCCGGTTCAACCAGTTTTTCCTGTGCAAGGCAGTCTTTAATATAGGCCTTTATTCCTTCTATGGGAATCCTCACCTGTTGCATGGAATCTCTATCTCTTACTGTTGCCTGATGGTCATCCATCGATTGAACATCAACCGTTATGCAATAGGGAGTTCCTATTTCATCCTGTCTCCGATACAACCTTCCAATACTTGCTGTATCATCATAGACCGCTTTGAATTCACGCCTCAAATCTCCTGCAATCGAGCGCGCTGTTTCAACAATATCAGGACGATTTCTAAGCAAGGGCAGAACCGCTGCCTTGATAGGAGCCAGGCAATTCTTAAATGCCAACACTACCCTCTTCTCCTTTTTCACTTTTTCCTCCCGATAGGCATCAATCAGGAAAGCCAGGGTAGCTCTGTCTGCACCTGCCGAAGGCTCAATCACATAGGGAATATACTTATCTTTTGCCGCTTCATCAAAATAGCACAAGTCCTTCCCACTGTGCTCAGAGTGTTGGCGCAGGTCAAAATCTCCACGGTTGGCAATGCCCTCCAACTCCGCCCATCCCATGGGAAAGAGATACTCTACGTCAACACAGGCCTTGGCATAATGAGCCAACTCATTGCTTTCATGGTCCCTTAACCTTAAGTGTTCCTTATTAATTCCCAGGTCAAGATACCAGTTGAACCTCTCCTCTACCCAGCGCTTATAACACTCTTCGTCAGTCCCTGGTTTAACAAAATACTCTATTTCCATCTGTTCAAACTCTCTAGTACGAAACGTGAAATTCCCGGGAGTAATCTCATTTCTAAAGGATTTCCCAATCTGAGCTATCCCAAAAGGGATCTTACGACGCATCATCTTCTGAACATTAAGAAAATTTACAAAAATCCCCTGCGCAGTTTCAGGACGCAGATAGGTAACTGAAGCATTATCTTCCACCGGACCAACAAAAGTCTTGAACATAAGGTTAAAAGATCGTTCTTCTGTTAATTCCCCACCACAGTCAGGACAACGATCACCATTAATATCATCCAGCTTGAAGCGATGCTTGCATTTCTTACAATCAACCAGAGGGTCAGTAAAGCTCTCCAGATGTCCTGAGGCTTCCCATGTAGTCGGATTCATAAGGATCGCCGCATCCAGTCCTTCCATATCATCACGTTCATAAACCACACTTTTCCACCAGGCATCCTTTACATTTCTCTTGAGTTCAACCCCTATAGGACCATAATCCCAGGTATTTCCAATACCACCGTAAATCTCACTATTTTGAAAAATAATTCCGCGTCTCTTGCAAAGAGAGACGATCTTATCCATTTCGACTGTCATTTGTTGCCTTCCTTTTCTAAAAAATAAGTTAACGGTATCTACGTTACGAGTTACGGGTTTAAGCTTTAAACTCGTAACTCGTAACGTTTATTAAAACTCACCACTCCATTTCTCCAGTTGCTTAATCTAGTTCACTCCCAGGTGCTCCAAAAATCGGAGAGACTTTAAGGGCTTCTCCAGATGATACTCAATAAAACGAGGCAGTATCTTCCTGCTCTCTTCACGAGCTTGAGGAGAGAAAAAGAGGCGCGTCACTTTTTTGAGCTCAATGGTTTGAGCACGCTGTAAAATTTTGATCGTTCCCCCAGAAAGTGCAGGGTAATTGCGCGAACCTTTGAAACAATCAGAACAGATGATCCCTCCCCGGCTCAAACTGAATTGATGTTCTTTTTCTCCATTCACCTCTTTTCGACAGTTCATGCATTCCATAAATTCAGGTTGATACCCTGAGAGGGAAAGCAAACGGAGCTCAAATATCCTGATAAACTCTTCCCGAAAGTAAGGTTCATTTAATAAATGAAGGAAGGTTATGAAGAGTTTAAATAATTCCTTGTTAGCTTCTCTCTCAGCTACCATTTCATTAATCAGTTCACTCAAGTAATTGGCATACCCCACTTTTAAAACATCATCATGTATGTGAGGGTAAGATTCAACAATTTCACAATGATTCAATCGGACCAGGCTTGATCTTTCCTTCTCAAAAAAAGAGAGGGTAATACAGGTCAGGGGTTCAAGTCCACTGCCAAATCTTTTCCTGCTTCTCTTTGCCCCTTTTGCAACACCTTTCAACTTTCCAAAATCCCTGGAAAAAAAGGTGACTAGCTTATCCCATTCAGCAAGATCCATGGAGTAGAGTACAACAGCCGGAGTTTTATGTTGAGGCATCTTTTTATTCTAGTGTCCTACCATCAAAAATTTTAAGAAGAACGTTGCTATGCCTAAATAAATAAGTATTCCAACAATATCATTTGCCGTAGTAACAAATGGACCTGCAGCTATTGCCGGATCGATATTCATCTTCTTAAAGAAGGCCGGGATCAAAGTGCCCATGGAAGCAGCTGTGGTTATAGCCGTCACCATAGCAAGGGCAACAATTGGTCCCAGGAGAGGATCCTTATGCCAGAGCATAGCAGCACAACCTGCAACTATCCCACAGGCTATTCCCATGATCAAACCTATTTTCATTTCCTTAAAAAGAATTCTTCTAAGATTGTTAAAATCTACTCGACCAACCGCAAAGCCTCGAATCATAATGGAAGAAGACTGTATGCCAACATTCCCGCCCATTGCAGTAATGACAGGGATAAAGGTTATCAGTGCCAGTACTTCATGTAATGTAATCCTGAAAAGCCACATCAAATAACCAGTCAGAAGCCCACCAAAAAGGTTGGTGATAAGCCAGGGTAGGCGCGCTCGGGAAATTTCGAAAACATGGCTCCCATAGATAAGCTCTTCCTCAGGTATTCCTGCCATCTTCATGATATCTTCTGAATCCTCTTTTTCAATAACATCTACAACATCATCAACCAGAATCCTCCCTAATAATGTCCCCTCATGATCGATTACCGGAAGAGAAACAATATCATACTTTCTGAAAATATCAGCAACTTCTTCCTGATCCACTTCGGGAGTTACATTAATGGCAGCAGAATCCATGATGGATTTAACAAGCCCGTCTGGAGAAGCCAGTATCAACTTTCTTAAGGGAAGAACTCCTACCAGCTTCTTCCCTCCATTTACAATAAATACATTATGGAGATCCTCAACTTCACCTGCTGAGGAGCGGATCTGTTCTATGGCATCCTTTACCGTAACACTTTCTGGCACGGAAACCAGCTCAAGCTGCATGATACCACCGGCAGTCTCCTTATCATACTTCAGGAGTTCTTGAACTTCTTCAGAGTCTTCTCTGTCAATCTCCCTTAGAATCTGCTGTGCCTGCTCTTCTGGCAACTCACTAATTAAATCAGTGGCGTCATCCGACTCCATATCATCGACAATCTGTGTGAGCTTATCCTGTGAGATGTCCTCCATAATGAGCTCACGAGAAATCTCATCGATTTCCATAATGACATCAGAAGCCGTCTCTACCTGGAGAAGCCCAAAGAGCTTTTTCTTTTTATCTTCATCCAGGGCATCAATCAAATCAGCAATGTCAGCAGAGTGGAGTTTAGAAATCAACTTCATGATGTCAAGTTCCCTGCCTTCTTCTATTAACTGATCCAATACCTCTATATTTTTTAATACCTTTTCCATAGTTAAATTGTACTTAGAATACTCTAGTTGTCTATTAGTTCCTGGATCCCTGCTTTCGCAGGGATGACAGACAAGGATGTAACCGATTGAAAAAACATGTCATTCCTGCGCAAGCGAGAATCCAGTATTGTTAATAATTTCATCAGGGCAATCTAACTGGAGTTTTCCAAATAAGCAGATTGTACTATTCACACCAGATTAGATATGCAAGTCATTAAAAAGGCAACAATTATAACTTCACAGTTCAAAAACTACATAAATTTTCAAGGCTTGTCAATTAGGAATTATCTTCTACAGAACGAATTTTGCCTTCTATAGTTGCAGGTTTATCATGACGATCATCAATCTTGATTGTGGTATAAACCCTGCCAACCCCCTTGTGGAAAGGAACTTCATGCATCCTAAGAACACATTTCATTACTTCTTCTAAATCACCTTCAATAATAGTTCCCATAGCAGTTAGGGTATAGTGTAACCCTGAACATTTCAAGGGCTTTAATACTGAAGCAACCTGCTCACTTAGACTGGTAGTAGACAAACCCAGGGGAACTATACTCACCTCAACTATCGCCATAAATCCTCCTTGTCCTAATCTTTTAGGTTGAACTTTAGCGAAAATATATCGTCCTTCGTGTAGACAAAATTCTGTATTTAAATACTGGATGCTGGATACTAGATAAAAAAGTTGCTCGTTATTTGGTTGCGCTGCTCGCCCCGTTAGAATTGTTTGTTACTAGCAGCATTTATCAAATGCTTTTGTATTTATAATTACTTTGTTGGTGAAAAAGCTTTAAAAAGTTTTGTTTTCTAACGGGGCTCGTCTCGTCTTTCGTAAAACGGTTGTGTTGTTTCTCATTCTCATATTGGTTCTTAACCTTACCCATAACCGATTCACGAACACCGATTCGAGTTGCGCAACCGCAACCGTATTACGCAACCTAAATCTTAAATTTCTTAATCCAGCATCAAGCAACCAGTATCCAGAATCGTTTTAATACAGAAACTTATACTATGAGTCACTAAATTATTTGAAAAAAAGAACTGGATTTTTAACTTACACAATCCCCATCGCTTCAAGGGTTTTCAACACCTCCGGGACATGGGTATAGGCAGGACCTCCCGCCATTAATACCCCTACTGACGCTGCTTCTATAATCTCCTCTTTATTTGCTCCAGCTGCAATTGCTGCTTGTGTGTGCAAACGTATGCAGGGAACGCAGTGAACAGCAATAGCAATCCCTAAAGCAATAAACTCTTTCTCCTTTCCACTTAAGACTCCCCCCTTCATTATTTGATCATGGAATGCGTTAAAACCTTTGACCATGCTTGGAGATTCTTTAGATAATTTCTGTATTGAGCGGGTAAAATCTTTGTTAAATTGCTGAACTTCATTTTCCATTACTACTACCTCCTTTCTAAAAAATAAATGTAATACAAAGAAGTTGCACCCTACTGGTGAAACCATTTAAATTTTTGATGAATTAAGTTTTGAGGAAAGTTCCGAAGGAAAGCTATAACACAGCTTAAGCAATTGGAATGCTGGAGTAATGGAATGGCCTGGCTGAGCTCGGCCAAGCTGGAATGATAAGTCTTAAATATTTTCGCCCTTACAATCTAACCCAATTTTATCATTATCCCAAATTGCCAAAACCCAATATTCCAATACTCCATCGAGCGAGGCAGGTTTATAACTACCAAAAACACCTTTAACTTCAATAAATTGCAGAACTTCCTAGACGCTTTTAATGGAGGGTAGATAAATAGTAGATTTTAAGTTTGTCATGGACTATATTTTCCATAATTCGAGCAATACTTTTACTGGCTTCTTCAAATATAAAGTCGAAGACGGAAGGTCTTTTCTTCTTGGGATAGACAACCTTCGGCTCCCCTTCAATCCCGACCATCTCACCAGTCATGGATATAGTATCTTGTAAGTTACCCAGTCTATCAATCAATCCAAGTTTAATAGCCTGTTCTCCTGTAAATATCCTGCCATCAGCAAGCTTTAAAACCTCTTCCCGCTTCATGTCCCTTCCTTCCGCCACTGCATCAACAAACTGGTAGTAGATATTATCTGAAAATCCTTGAAGTATCGCTTCCTCTTCTTCAGTCATAGGTCTGGTCATGGAACCGATATCCTTATATTTGCCGCTTTTAACTATTTCCCTCTTTAAACCGATCTTGCTTAACAGTTCCTCAATATTCTCAATCTGAAGAATTACACCAATACTACCAACGAGTGTTCCAGGATTAGCAACAATCTTATCAGCAGTACATGCAATGTAGTAACCTCCTGAAGCAGCTATGGATTCCATGGAGACAACAACTTTCTTCTCCCTACAAGCCTTCTTTACTTCTTGATAGATTTCTTGAGAAGGTGCAACCATTCCTCCTGGTGAATTAATCCGCAGTATAATGGCCTTAATGTTCTTGCTCTTTCTAAATTTTATTATTTTCTCAATAATGGGTTCAGAGTCAACAATAGTTCCCTCAATCTTTACAACACCTATCCTGTCACCACCAAACCCATAAGTATACTGATCACCAAAATGGCTTAGGCCAAACACCATCAAGAAGAAAACAGCACATATGCCGATTAAAATTAGAAAGGCTGTTAAGATGGGACGCTTTTTCATTGATCTCAAAAAGAAGATTTTAAGGTATTTTTATTCAGATGGGTACCTCTTATTCCTCTCCTTTCTTCTCGTTTTCACTTACTTCCCCTGCAGGCAAGTTCTCATTTCTCTCTGCTGACTCATTCTCACCCTGCATTCCAACTCCAGCTTCCTCTGTGCTTTGGGCTTCCGTTTCCAAAGATTGCAGTCCACTTCTCTCTTCACTTCCTTCTTCCACTTCCTTCTTCTCTCCCAAAACTATCTCTTCTTCATCTCCACTTGCTAAGTCCGTAGTCAAATGCTCCTTTCCTTCTGTCGATCCATCTTCATCTCTCAATTCCACCACCGTTTCCTCTGTGCTTTGGGCTTCCGTTCCCAAAGATTGCAGTCCACTTCTCTCTTCACTTCCTTCTTCCACTTCCTTCTTCTCTCCCAAAACTATCTCTTCTTCATCTCCACTTGCTGAGTCCGTAGTCAAATGCTCCTTTCCTTCTGTAGATCCATTTTCATCTTTCAATTCCACCACCGTTTCCTCTGTGCTTTGGACTTCCGTTCCCAAAGATTGCAATCCACTTCCCTCCCCATTTCCTTCTTTCGTTTCCTTCTTCTCTTCAAATTTTTCCTTTAACTCTTCTCCCAGGGATGTCGTAGCCTCTTCCTGGCTCCCCATATACTCCTTTACTCCCTCTTTCTCTTCGCTCTCCTTTATCTCTTTTACACTTAAGCTAACTTTCCTCCCCTTCTTATCGATATTGGTAATAACAGCAGAGAGTTCATCTCCTGACTTGCAATTCTCCATTTTAACATCATCACCCAGTTC
>WTBG01000243.1 GCA_013139225.1 Deltaproteobacteria bacterium | reverse complement strand
GAGGTAAAATTTGTAAAAGGGGAGGAAGAGGACAGCTTAGTGGTTATCGCCAATGATCCTTTCTTGGGAGCTAATCTCTCCATAGACACAGACCTTCTGGTGCTCTCTGTTGCCACCGTACCGGCGGAAAGCAACAAAGAGGTTGCTCAGCTTTTTAAAGTTCCCTTAACCAAAGAAAACTTCTTTCTTGAGGCACATGTTAAACTGAGACCGGTTGATTTTTCCACTGATGGGGTCTTTCTTTGCGGAATGGCTCACTATCCCAAACATATTGAGGAGACCATTTCTCAGGCGAATGCAGTCGGGTCACGGGCGGGAATCCTCCTTGCCAAAGGGGTGGTAGAAGCAGAGGCAAATATCTCTGTGGTGGATGAAACTCGCTGCAAAGGGTGCGGCCTCTGTGTAGAGGTCTGTCCCTACAACGCAATCAGTCTTGAAGATCGAAAGACCCTGCTGGAAACTATAGAGTTTAATGCCCGAAAGGCTGTCATTAATCCAGCTTCTTGTAAGGGCTGTGGTTCATGCGCTGCAACCTGCCCTTTGGGAGCAATCTCTCCCCTTCATTTTACCACCGGGCAAATAGAAGCAATGATCGATCAAGCCAGCATTAAGATGGAGAAAGCATCCAATGAATGAACATCAACCTTTTAATCCTCGTATTGTCGCCTTTTGCTGCAACTGGTGCAGTTATGCAGGTGCCGATCTGGCAGGAGTCAGCCGAATGCAGTATCCTCCCACTGCCAGGATCATCCGTGTTATGTGCTCAAGTCGCATCGATCCTGCCATGATTCTGCGTGCCTTTCTTGATGGCGCAGATGGAGTTCTGGTGGCAGGGTGACACCTGGGTGAATGTCATTACCAGGATGGTAATTACAATGCAGAAAAAAGACTGGGTAAGGCAACCGCTTTTTTAGAAAATATGGGGGTTGATCGAAAAAGATTCAGACTGGAATGGATCTCTGCATCAGAGGGTGCCAAGTTTGCAGACGTAATGAGAGAGTTTACTGAAGAACTTAAGGTATTAGGACCTCTGGACACGGAAGGAGCAAAAGCCATTGGGTAGTGTACTCATTTTGGGTGGTGGCATAACCGGTATTCAGGCTGTTTTCAACCTTTCTCAACTGGGCATAGAGACAACCCTGGTAGAAAGGGAAAAAGAGCTGGGCGGAAATCTAAAATCGTTAGGCTCCACTTTTCCTGAAGGAAAGCAGGCCTCTGACCTTATTGAAAACAAGGTAAAAGAGATCAGATCGTCTCAAAAGACAACCATCCTTACAGGCGCAGAGCTCTCATCCATAACAGGAGAAAGCCCTGACTTTAAGGCTTCTCTTAAAACCTCTAAAGGAACACGAGAAGTAAAGAGTAGTTCAATTATTGTAGCAACAGGTTTTATGCCGTTTGATCCTGCTGAGATGAAACACTATGGCTTTGGGAAATATGAGGATGTAATAACGGCGCTTAACCTCGCCCGGATGATTAAAGATGGGAAACTCTTGAGAAACTCAAATGGAAAAGAACCAGCTTCCCTTACCTTCATCCAGTGCATTGGCTCAAGGGATCTGCATACCCATACATACTGTTCCTATTTCTGCTGTATGTACGCTGTTCATCTGGCTACCGTCATAAAGGAAAAATATCCTCAATGTATGCTTAATATCCTCTACATGGATATTCGTACACCCTTTTGCGCAGAACTTAATTATGAAGAAGCCAGAAGGCGTGGTGTCAAATTTTACAGAAGCAAACCAGCCAAAATACGAGCAGGTGAGGGAAGCGAGCATTTAACTATCCAGTTTGAGGATACTCTTGATGGAAAGCTGCGTTTCTTAAATACGGAAATGGTAGTCCTTTCCATAGGAGCATCACCTCCTGACGGAACCGACTCGCTGGCATCCTCATTAAAGATCGACTGTGAAGAATCCGGTTTTTTCAAATGCGAACAATCACCCGTATTTACTAAGGTCAAAGGTGTATTTATTGCGGGTTCTGCCAGTGGGCCTAAAGACATATCCTCCTGTCTTGCAGAAGGATCGGCTGCAGCAGCTCAGGCAGCCATTTTACTCAGGGAGTGAAAAGAGGGTTCTTTCGTATAGAGGTTGAAAAGTTGGATGTGGAATATGAAGCAACGGTAGATGTATTAGATTTAAAAATACGAAATCTTAAAGCACGAAGCACGAAACAAATCCGAATGACCAAAATTCAAATGGTGAGAAAACAAAAGTTTTGAACATTTGAGATTCGAATTTTGAATTTGTTTCGGGTTTCGATATTCGAATTTAGGATTTCAATACTTCAGACTATCAAAGGCTTATGAATTCAAGCTTTCAGCTAAAACATGAAATAGGGGAAAAATAAGTATGGATCTTCGTCCTGAACTGAAAGACTACTATGGGACAGACAATGTGTATGCCTGTTATCAGTGCGGTACATGCACAGGGGGTTGTCCTGTGCATCGCTATTTGCCGGAATATAACGTGCGACAAATCGTAAAAGACATTATAGATGGTGAAATTGATCTTTCTGACAAGTCGCTCTGGTATTGTACCACCTGCTATGTCTGCTACGAGAGGTGTCCACAGAAGGTGAAGCCCATTTATCTTGTTCAAGCTGCCACCAACAGCGCCTTTAAAAAAGGGCTTGCACCAGAATCTATTAAAGAGATGAACAGGATTGTTCTAAAATGCGGGCGCAACAGTGAAATTACCAGCATTGCCAGAAAACAGAGGAAAGCCCTTGGTTTGCCAGAGCTAAAAGATAATGTCTCTGAAGATTATAAGAAGATTGCCGAGTTAACCGGTTTAAGCAAGGGATTATAAATGAGCTATACCTTTTATCCAGGATGCGTGATTCCCCTTCAGGCACCTAACTATGAGGTCTCCGCCAGGGCGGTGATGAAGGCGCTGGATATTTCTTTTATAGACATTGACGATTTCGGTTGCTGTGGAGTACTAGCTGCTCCTCTCGATGGTTTTTCCATGCTCACTTTCGCTGCCAGAAATATCGCACTGGCAGAAGCTAAAGGGGTGGACATTATTGCTCTTTGTAACGGCTGTTTTGGCACCCTGAGCAAAGCTGCTCATCAGCTTGAGGAGGAGGACACAAGGGAAAAGGTCAACCGCATCCTGAAAGAGATCGGTCTTAATGTACAGGGTAAGACAAAAGTATATCATTTCCATCAAATACTCTACGATAAGGTTGGGGTAGATGAAATTCAAAAGAGAATCAAGGTAGACCTGGACACAATCAAGATTGGCTGCCATCATGGCTGCCACATTTTGAAACCAACCGATGTACTCCACTATGATAAGGCAGCATATCCCCAAAAGCTGGAGGAGATGGTAAGCGCAACGAAAGCAAAGGTGGTTCCTCCTCAAGGGTTCGAGCATTGCTGCGGGTCACTTCTCATGCCTCATAACCAGGATGCCTCTTATGCCTTCGCGGTAAAAGCAGTAGAGCAGAAAGGTGATGTGGATGCTATTATAGTCAACTGCCCCGGATGTTTCAGGCAACTGGATTTAGGGCAGATTATGGCTAAGAGGAAGTTTAACAAGGTGTTAAGTACCCCTGTAATTTTTTACACCCAGTTGCTTGGTTTGGCTTTGGGGATTGATCCCAAATCACTGGGCCTGGATACCGTGCATAAAATACGAACCAATACCTTATTGCAAAAAGTGAGTTGAGATAATGGATAGCGTTTTGGTAGTCGGAGGAGGGATTACGGGAATACAGGCATCGCTCGACCTCTCTCAATTAGGCTGCACCGTCACATTGCTTGAAAAAGAAGAGGAATTGGGAGGAAAGCTCAATAATTTGAGCAAGCTTTTCCCTAAGGAAGAGTCTGCTGGCGAACTCTTAAAATCAAAACTAAGCCAGCTTGATGACAAAGACAATATTCATATTAAAACACATGCAGAGATCGAGAAGATTGAAGGAAAGCCCTTAAAATATAACATTAGTCTCAAAGGAGAGGAAAATACCATTGAGGTAGGTGCCGTAGTTCTTGCTACAGGGTTTGATCCTTTTGACCCAACCTCCATCGAAGAATACGGTTATGGTCGCTTAAAGGACGTAATCACCGCTTTTGAACTTGAAGAAATGTTGAAAGAAGAAAAGGTGGTAAGACCCTCTGACGGCGGAAAACCACAAAACATTACCTTCCTCCAGTGTGTAGGCTCCAGAGATCAAAAGACCAATCGATATTGTTCTTACTTTTGTTGCACCTATGCAGTAAAGGAGGCATTAGCACTGAAGAAACTTAATCCTCAATCTGATGTAAGAATCATGTATATGGATATTCGCACTCCCTACCTTTACGAGCATCTCTATACTGAGGCACGGGAACAAGGTGTCCAGTTCATTCGATCCCGCGTATCGGGCATAAGTGAGAAAGATAGAACCCTCGCACTGGATATAGAAAATACAGTTACGGGAGAAACAGAAACGCTTTCCTCAGAGCTTGTTGTCCTCTCTATTGGAGGGATACCCTCAGCAAGCTCCGGTAAATTGGCAGATCAGTTCAAGATACCCCTTTCAGACCAAGGGTTTTTCAAGGTAGCGGAGGCTCCTGTAGGAAGTGCGGTTGGCGGTGTATTCATTGCAGGGACTGCCAATGGACTTAAAGACATTCCCAGCTGTCTTGCTGAGGCGAGTGCGAGCGCTATTTGTGTAGCTCAGTTTTTACGTGAAAGGACATAATGAGTATTTTTACCTGTTACCAGTGTGGGCTCTGTACCGGGATATGCCCCAAGAGGCTGGTTACAAAGTATTCTCCCAGGAGAGATCTCGAAAATGCAATCCTGGCTAAAGATGATATAGATCTCTGGTCATGTCTCACCTGCGGTCTATGCTCTCAATACTGTCCACAGGGAGTAGGGTACCTAGATTTTATGAGAGAAGTGAGAAATGCCTGTAATGTTGACCAAGATATCATCGCGCACAAATCCGTTTTTAATCTCATCAGTCAACTGATGATAAAATTTCCCGAGAAAAGCAGCATTCCAACTGATTTTTCAGGTGAGATAGATTCTAAAGGGTCTATTGGCTATTTCCCGGGCTGTATCGATTTCCTTGACTCTTTTTTAGAAGTGGGGGTCAATTTTCATCCTATTGGAGATGCAGCTATTAAGCTCATGAATAAAGCAGGGATAAAGCCACGTGTGATGGGGCTCA
>WTBG01000023.1 GCA_013139225.1 Deltaproteobacteria bacterium | reverse complement strand
TTTCCCAATCAACCTCTGGATAAAGCTATTTGAATTTATCATCATCACCTTTTTAAAATTTATTTCTCGTCCTCATCTCAGCAAAAAGCACTTTGCTCTTAATAAATCACCAAATAATATTTAGTTACAGGTCAGTCCATTGATCCCTCAAATCCTCCTAACTCACCCAAACCAGCTAAATTGAAAAATACACCATATTCCATCTCACTAGCTCTTCCAGACTGCCTGGCTCTATCTTCTATAATAAATCTAACGCTCCAGCACTTGGCATAATATTCAAGACCATAAAGGGAGTCTAAAGTTTTTGAATTAAATGCATCGTTGCGTGTTTCATAGAAAGCAGCCCAGGATCTACTAAATCTAAATCGTGTCTTAATATTATATACTTCCAACTGATCTCTTACATAAGAGTATCCAAACCGGATATAATCATTTTTCTTGTTTTCCATTAAAAGAAAAACATTATAAGAGCTCAAACTATTATCATAAGGATTATATCGTAATTTAGCTTTGAAATTGGTATGATAGTTAATCCTAAACCTCAATTCTGCGAGCAAATCTGATACATCGTGTCCATTATAACCTTCTGTAGCCCATGCCCAATCAGACCATGCCCAATCAGCCATGGCCCAATCTTTTTGTCCCCACAAATTATCGCGAATCCGATCAGCCCAAGTCCAATCGTGGTAATAAGCATTTTTTTTATTAATTTCTGCAAGAGGATGCAGATCAGGACGCTCAAAGTAGTAGCTCTGAGCAATTCTTAGAAAAACCAGTTCCTGTTCAGAATAAGTGCCATCTGGTTGCAAAACCTTTGCCGTAAACCTGTTTGTGAGAGAATATGTGATTAGATTTCTCTCAAAAAATCTACCGATAGGCTCAAAAAAAGGGAAATCTTCCTGGTCTTCATCAGAGTTATAACGGTAAATAATATTTGGTTCGATGGAATGTTTCAATTTGGAAATCTTTTTTCCTGGGAAGTGATAAACCTTAAGGAGAGTGGTTGATAATTCAGCATTGGCATCAATAACTGCTTTTTGGTAATCAAAATTACTATCCGTATTGCTCAAATTTAAGGCGAAGAGGCCCCTCATGCCTATTTCTGGTGTAAATTTAAGATAATTTGCAAAATTAAACGGCCATGAGATTTTTGGAAACAAATCTAACCTTTGGCCTTCAACTCCGTGGTTGCGAGTAAAGTTGCCATATGCAGAATCAATTTTGAAGAATAAAGGTGTTCTAGTTATATTTTGACTTTTCCCTGAAAAATTTATCTGTGGCAATTTTTGAAGAGTAGTGCGATCCTTTTTCACTAAATCTTTGTAATAATTCAATTCTGTTGTAAGTGTATATTGCGACCAGTTTTTAGTGTAAAACAGCAACGACTTGTTTTTTTCTAATGATCTTAAACTTGTCCTGTTCCACTCGCTTTCAAAACGTCTAATTTCTCTGGAATAATCGTTAAAAATCTTTCTGTCACTAAGCCAGGCCATTCTCGCTTTGGTATATGATGTATCATTAAAGTAGTGTTCTCCTTCAAAAGAAACAATACCTCTTTTTCTCTTACGGCCTAATACGGGATCATATTCATCTTTAAAATACTTGCTCCTTTCTTCAATATAGTATTGATATAACGTACCTTTACTTCTTTCATTTAAGACATAGCGGAATTCCACTCCTTCCCCTACCCCTTTCTCGCTTGCATAATCGATATAGAACGTTGCGTCGGCATTGTCAGATATTGCCCAAAAGAAACTGTTTTCAAACTTAACACCATCTCTGCTTGAATAGGCAAAATGAGGCATGAGGAAACCACTCTGTCTTTCAATCTTAACTGGATAAAAGAAGTAAGGGAAGTAAGCAACGGGAATGTTTTTAATTTGAAAAGTGCTTTTTTTCAAAGTTGCAACACCTTCCAGGGTTACATCAATCTCGCCACCAGTAATTTTCCAAGCTGGTACTTCCCCGTCACAGGTCGTAACTGTGCCATTTAAAACTCTGTATCTGTTTTCACCAAGTTTCTCAAAGGATTGTCCTGATATGTGATAATTTTTTTCCTTAACAAATAGTGTTGCCTGGGAGATTGTGCCAACTTTGGTAGCTAAATTAACATCCAGCCTTTCACAATTGAGGACGTTTTCTCCTTCTGTTAAAGTAACATTTCCAATGGCTTTCGCATCTTGTGTAACTGTATTTATAGTAACCTTGTCAGCCTTAAGCGTAGCATCTTCTTGTTGTATAACTACGTTCCCTTCGGCAAAAAAAAGGTTGGTTTTTTGTTCGTAGTACATTTTGTCAGCTTTGATGTTGACCTTTTCAGCAGTGCTAAACCCAGGTATAAAAGGCTTTTGCTTTGCCAGTGCAAGATGTGGGACAGTAAAGGCAACTAATAATATCTTTAAAAGTGTTACAACTACTTTATAACGCATTTTTACTCTTTGTGTATTAGTTTTAACTTATTGTTTTAAGAGGTAAGACGCTATCACATTCTCTCTATTATATCAATTGATACAGGATTTCTTCTTAAAAACTTCTCTTGCTTCACCTACTGTAAATAAGGATCCCGCTACACAAATTAAATCTTTTTTGCTTGCAGTTGATAATGCATAGAGTATAGCCTCTTTTACGTCATCAACTTTATAATGTTTTACATTATAGACTTTTATTATTCCGGCGAGGCTTGTTGGAGAAGCAGCACGATTCATATTGGGCTTGCAAAGAATAACCTTATGAGCATAAGGAACTATTTCCTTTAGCATTCCCTTTATGTTCTTATCTTCCATAATTCCCAGAATAAGAATTAATTTCTCGAAATTGAAGTTCTTGATAAGTGCCTTCCTAAGACTTTTCATGGCTACTGGGTTATGAGCACCATCAAGAATAACGACAGGTGCTTTCTTCACGATCTCAAGTCTTCCCGGCCAATAGACATCTTTCAGACCTCGATAGATTGCCTTATCTCCAATATGATAATCCTTCATTCTCAGTAATTCTATAGCTGCAAGTGCTATAGCTGCATTATTATATTGGAAATCTCCAAACAACCCTATTTTTATAGCCTCAAGGTTAAAATTTATACCATGATAGCTTGAATGATTGTTTCTTGTTTTTATAGAAAAGTCTTTTCCCAAACAATAAAACTCTGTTTGAAGATTATGGCATCTTTTCCTGAATAGAGTGAGCACGTTAGCTTGTGTTGCTCCTGTAATCAAAGAACTTTTCTTTTTTATTATACCCGCCTTCTCCCTGGCAATCTCTAAGATAGTATTGCCCAGATAGTATTCGTGTTCTTTTGAGATATTTGTAATAATTGAAATGAAAGGAGATACCACATTTGTTGCATCCAGCCTGCCTCCCATTCCAACTTCCAGAATACACAAATCAACTTTTTTCTCTGCAAAATATAGCAGTGCCATAGCGGTAACAAATTCAAAAAATGTAATGCTGTCTATTTTTCTTGCCTTGTTAATTAATAATTGTGTAAGTCTGTCTACATCCTTTCTGCTTATTTCATGATTTCCGATTTTTATTCTCTCGGTGAAACTTGTGAGGTGAGGAGAAGTATAGAGACCCACTCTATATCCTGCCTTTGATAATACGGATGCAAGACATGCAGCGGTAGATCCTTTACCATTAGTTCCGGCAATATGTATAAATGATAGTTTCTTGTGTGGGTTATCAAGACAAGAAAGAAGCTTAGAGATTTTGGCAAGTCCGAATTTTATTCCAAATTTCTGTAGCCCATAGAGATAGGCTATGGATTTTTGATAGGACATGGATAGAAGTTAGCTTCACTCTGTTTTAAGGAGTTTGAATTGTGGCATGCTGGAATCAGGCTATATTGAGGCTTTATGTTGCTTGTTACTATCTTCGGGTTTTATGTAGAATCTCCCAATATTTTAAAGGCAATTTAACCCATCGCTTTCTTCAAATCATTTACGAATTTACTTACTCTTTGCACCATCTGCTTTTTACTACTACTGTTTTCAACAATCTTAATTATTGCACTACCTACTACTACAGCGTCAGCCCATTTCGCAACCCTTTTAGCATGTACGGGGCTTGAGATTCCGAAACCGACCCCGATAGGAAGATTAGTTTTTCTTCTTATTTTTGTTATTTGTTTCCTAATATCTCTATCTAGTTCTGAGCGAACACCAGTTACCCCCGTTAATGAAACATAATAGATGAAACCTGTGGCATTTTTTGTGATGAGATTTATTCTTTTGTTATCACTGGTAGGTGCAAGCAAAAATATAATATCTAAACCAGCACTGTCTGTCTGGGCTTTCATCTCTCCAGCTTCTTCAGGAGGAAGATCAACTATTAAAATACCATCTACTCCGGCATCATTTGCATCTCTGGAAAAACGTTTCAGTCCATAAATAAAAAATGGATTATAGTAACCCATAAGTATTATTGGTATTTCAGTCTTCGTACGTACTTTTTTTACCAATTCTAAAATCGTTTTTAAATTTGTCCCATTTGCCAAAGAACGTTCCGAAGCCATCTGAATGACAGGTCCGTCTGCCATGGGATCTGAAAAAGGTACTCCCAGCTCTATCAGGTCAGCACCGGATTTTTCCAATTCATAGATAAACTTCTCTGTGGTGTTAATATCAGGATATCCTGCTGTAATAAAAGGGATTAAAGCTTTCCTCCCTTCTGATCTCAATTTCTCAAAAGTCCTACTAATTTTACTCATCTGTTTGTCTTCCTCTCAGTTATTTAAATTCTTGGCATTCCATAACTCATTGGAGTAGTGGGGTATTAATTTATCTGGTTATCCGGAAATCTCCAGTTGAATGCCCTAATGAAATTATTAACAATACTGGATTCCCGCTTGCGCGGGAATGACATGTTTCTTCAATCGTTTCCATCATTAGCTTTCATCCCTGCGAAACCTGTCCTCGACTCTGATTGGGGAGCAGGGATCCAGGGACTAATAGACAACTTGTGTATTGTAGATAAGCAGGTTGATTTGTTTTTTGAAACTATATTTTAACTCCCATGACGTCCGCTACAATATGGATGTCTTTATCACCTCTTCCAGACAAATTAACTACAATTATTTTATCTTTTTGTAAGCGTTTTGAAAGTTTCATCACATAAGCTAAAGCATGTGCACTTTCCAGAGCAGGCATAATACCTTCGGTAAGAGTAAGTGTTTCTAAGGCATGCAGCGCCTCTTTATCAGTTACAGAGACATAATGAATTCTCTTCAAATCATGCAGATAACAATGTTCAGGTCCAACCCCGGGGTAATCCAAACCCGCCGCAATAGAATGAGCCGATTTAATTTGGCCGTATTTATCTTGCAAAAGATAGTTTTTATTGCCGTGTAATACTCCAATCTTGCCTGCACATATTGAGGCAGAATGCTTACCACTCCTTAAGCCTTTTCCCGCGGCCTCTACACCAATCATTTTAACCTGCTTGTATTTGATAAATGGATAATATATGCCAATGGCATTACTGCCTCCTCCAACACATGCAACCAAATAGTCAGGCAATTTGTTTTCCTGTGCGAGAATCTGTCTTTTCGTCTCCTCTCCAATAACTTTCTGGAAATCCCTGACCATAACTGGATATGGATGAGGACCAGCAACCGAACCGATAATATAGAACGTATTGCGAACATTTGTTATCCAATCCCTTAGAGCCTCATTCATGGCATCTTTTAGGGTATTGCTGCCGGAGGATACCGGTTTTACCTGAGCTCCCAGCAGCTTCATTCGAAAAACATTTATAGATTGCCTCTTGATATCCTCCGTACCCATATAAATTACACATTCCAAACCAGAAAGCGCTGCAACAGTTGCTGTTGCCACTCCATGCTGACCCGCACCAGTTTCAGCAATAATTCTTGTCTTTCCCATTCTTTTAGCAAGGAGTATTTGACCGATTGTGTTATTTATTTTATGGGCACCTGTGTGGTTTAAGTCTTCCCTCTTCAAATATACTTTAGGTCCTCCTAAGTGTTCGGTAAAACGTTCCGCGAAATATAGAGGTGTTTCTCTACCTACATACTGTTTCAGATAGTAGTTCAGCTCCTTTTTAAAATCAGGGTTATTCTTATAGTGATTGTATGCATTCTCCAACTCCAGTAGTGAGGGCATCAGAGTTTCAGAAACATATCTTCCCCCATACGCACCAAAGTGGCCCATTTTGTCTGGTACTCTCATCAGGTATTTCCTTTCAATTGAGTAGCTCTCTTAGTTTTTTTCCAATATCTTTTTCTTTCATAAGTGCTTCGCCGATTAAAAAGGCGTCAATCCCTTCTTTTTGTAATGATAAAATAATATCTTTATTATCTATGCCACTTTCACTGACTACAATTTTATCATCAGGTATGTATTGTACAAGTTTTAGAGAGGTGTTCGTGCTAACCTGAAAGTTTGTAAGATCCCTGTTATTAATACCGATTATTTGAGCATCTGTTGAAAGAACTCTTTTTAATTCGTTAAGAGTATGTACCTCAACTAAAGCGCTAAGACCCAATTGGTGAGCCAAATTAATATAATCTGTTAATTCGGCATCAGATAGAATAGCAGCAATCAATAGGACAGCATCCGCACTGTAAATTCTTGCCTGATAAATCTGATACACATCAATGATAAAATCCTTATCCAAAATCGGGATTGAGGTTGCTTCCTTGATCTGTTTAATATATTCAAGATCTCCCTGGAAATACTTCTTGTCTGTTAATACCGAAATAGCAACTGCACCATTTTCCTGGTATTCCATTGCAATTTCTACTGGATTAAAATCACTCCTTATAACCCCTCGTGATGGAGAAGCCTTTTTAACCTCTGCGATGATGCTTATGCTTTTACTGGCATTTGGGGAGGATGACTGAAGAAGAGCTTTTTTAAAATCTCTTGCGGGAGGTAATTCCCGTATTGTATCTTTAAGAATATTTAACGGCTTTCTGCTTTTAAATTGAGCCAGCTCATTCCTTTTATGACGGACAATTTCTTCCAAAATCATGATGATCACTAATTTGTAAATTTGACCAATTTTTGAAGTATATCCATAGCCTTCCCACTGTTAATGGATTCAGCAGATATTTTGATGCCTTGAAACATATCTTTGGCCTTTCCGGCAGCAATAAGACCTGCAGCACTATTAAGTAAAACAACATCTCTTTTTGTTCCTTTTCTACCGTTTAGTAACTCCTTTGCAATGCGAACATTTTCCTTTATATCCCCCCCCTGCAAATCTGTAATGCCACCTGATTCCAATCCAAAATCCTCTGGGTGAATATTATATGTTTTGATTTCTTTCCCAATAAGCTCAGTGATTTTCGTATTCCCTGTTATAGTAATTTCATCCAAACCATCACTGCCGTGAACGATAAGGGCATGCTTACATCCAAGGTTCATTAAAACGATCGCAAAGGTTTCCGTTAACTTATGGTCATATACTCCCAGTAGCTGAGCTTCGGCCATTGCAGGGTTTGTCAAAGGCCCTATCATGTTAAATATAGTCCTGATACCAATCTCTTTTCTGGGAATGGCAGCAAATTTCATAGCACCATGGAATATAGGAGCATATAAAAAACCAAAGCCCACCTCCTCGATACACTCTGCCACCTTTTTTGTTGAAACATCAATGTTTACTCCCAAAGCCTGGATGAGGTCAGCACTGCCACATTTGCTTGACACTGAGCGATTACCGTGTTTAGCAATTTTTACCCCGGCACCTGCAATCACAAATGCAGAGACAGTTGAAATATTAAAGGTTCCCTTCATGTCGCCACCGGTTCCACAGGTGTCCAAAAGTACGGAGTCGTTTTGAATTGACAGATTTAATGGAGCAACTTTTTTACGCATAACCTTTGCAGCAGCTGTTAGTTCTTCAATTGTTTCTCCTTTCATTCGCAAAGCAGTAATAAATGCTCCAATCTGGGAGGCAGTAGCCCTTCCACCCATAATTTCATCAGTTACCTCTGCCATTTCAGTTTCTGATAAATTTTGAGAATCAACTATCTTTTTAATGGCCTCTATAATCATCCTAATCTTTTCTTGATAGTTCTAAAAAATTGTTTAATAACTTTTTGCCACTCGTTGTTAAAATCGATTCCGGGTGAAACTGAACACCCCAGACCAAACATTCTTTATGTTTTACACCCATGATTTCCTGCTCTTCTGTCCAGGCGTTAATCTCTAAGCAATCAGGCATAGTTTCTTTTTCAATAATAAGTGAATGATAACGTGTAGCTTCTAAAGGGTTTGGTAACTCTTTAAAAATATCCTTGCCATCATGATGAATAAGAGATGTCTTCCCATGCATTAGTCTGGGCGCAGGAACAATATTCCCCCCAAAAGATTCCCCAATACATTGGTGACCAAGGCATACTCCTAAGATAGGTAACTTTCCTGTAAAATGGTTAATCAAATCTAATGAAATGCCTGCATCTTTTGGAGTTCCTGGCCCAGGTGAAATGACTAGCACCTCCGGGTTCAGCTTTTCGATTTCGGATAGGCTCACCTTATCGTTTCGAAAAACTTCTATCTCTTCTCCCAATTCACCAAAGTACTGAACTAAATTGTATGTAAAAGAATCATAATTATCAATCATTAAGAGCATAATTATTCAAGTCCTTCTTTAACCATTTGCAAGGCTTTTACCATTGCTTTTGCTTTATTAAGAGTTTCTTGAAATTCATTCTCTGGCTCTGAGTCTGCTACAATACCAGCACCAGCTTGAAAATAGATGGTATCATTTTTTATGAGAATCGTTCTTATAACAATACAAAAATCCATATTGCCAGAAAAGCTGAAATATCCAACTGCACCAGCATAAGGACCTCTTTTAGATTGTTCCAATTCCTCTATTATTTCCATAGCCCTTACTTTAGGAGCTCCTGAGACAGTTCCCGCATGGAAACTGGCTTTTAAAACATCAAAACTATCCATCCCTTTTTCCAAAATACCCCTGACATCTGAAACGATATGCATGACATGGGAATATTTCTCAATGACCAAAAATTCGGGGACTTCAACGCTGCCCATTTTTGAAACCCTGCCGACATCATTTCTTCCCAAATCTACCAGCATCACATGTTCTGCAATTTCTTTTGGGTCTTTAAGGAGGTCTTCTTGGAACCACTCATCTTCCTTTTCATTTTTTCCTCTCGGACGTGTTCCGGCTATAGGCCTCAATTCAATGTTATCCCCTTCTACCCTGACTAACACCTCAGGGGAGGCTCCTGCAATGATTAAATCATCAAAAGAGAGGTAATACATGTAAGGAGAGGGGTTGACTCTTCTAAGGGCGCGGTAAACATTAAAGGGGTCCCCTTCAAGTTTTGTCTGAAATCTTTGTGAGAGGACAACCTGAATAATATCACCCGCGGTGATATACTCTTTAGCTTTCGTCACGATTTTCTTAAAATATTCAATTTCCATATTGGATGATACGCTTATCGGCTCATCACCATGAAACTCTATTGCAGTTACAGGAGAAGGTTTACGTAAAAGAGATATAATTCTGTCAATCTTATTCTGGGCGTTATTATAAACTTCTTCTAAACTTTTCCCCTCGTCTACATGGACATTGCATACAATCTTTATGGTGTTAGTCAAGTTATCAAAAATCAAAATAGTTTCCGTAATGAGGAAAATACTATCTAAAATATTTAGATCATCTTGGGTGTGATCTGGAAGACGCTCGATAAATCTCACCATGTCATAATTTACATAACCAACAGCACCACCAAAAAACCTGGGCAACCCTTCAACCTCAACCAGATTATACCTGTTCATTATTTCTCGCAGTACATCGAGAGGATACTCACTATCCTCTATTATCTGGGTCTTCCCATCTCTAACCAATTCAACTCTCCTGCCTTTGCTTCTGAAGATCAGTGCCGGGTCAAAGCCAATAAAACTATACCGACCCCATTTCTCCCCTCCTTCTACGCTTTCTAAAAGAAAGGAATATTTATTTTTGCCTATCTTTTTAAATGCAGAAACAGGAGTTTCCATATCTGCTAATATTTCAGTATAGATTGGAATAAGATTTCCTTCTTTCCTCATCTCTTTGAACTCTTCAAAAGAAGGGTAATATTTTCTTTTCCTCTCTGTTTTTTTCATCAATATTAATCCTTAAGCTTCAGTCTTCCTGGACACTATAATGAAAACTACTTTGAGCATGATAAAGCCATGAGTTTAAATACCCATGGCTTTATTATGCTCGAATAAAACCGTGGATGCAATAATATACTTGACCACGGCTTTTTTTAAAACTCATTTAAACTGAAAGCAGTGGTAATAGATAAGTTGAAGTTTTCCACCACCAGAGCAATATTTTGATTAAATCTTCGCCGAACAAACCATTTTGCTTGATATTATTAATATCTAAAAACATAGCATTTTACTAGCAAAATATGCATTTTTTGTCAAGTATTTAAAATATCTGTATAATTATGTCACATAAGAGATATTCTTATTACAATCTGTTAAACAAATATTTTCTACTTCTTTGTTTTGTAATGACTTATTCACAAGGTATTTTGTGGTATGTATTTTGCTCTTCATCTGCTTTTAAATTTTTTTCAAAATAATCCCAGATTTTGCAGTAGGTATCGTAGCGAGGCGCAGAAAACCGTAGCGAAACGTGCAGTTGGAGTGATTTTATGACGAAGGCATATCCATAGATATGTTGAGGAGTAAAATCGTGAAACAAGCGTTGCAGCAAGGATTTTCAAGCCGTAGTAGATGGCTACTGCAAATTCTGGGATAATAGCTTCTATCAATATTACTACTCTCTCTCTAATTTCTAGTCTTCTCATCCCTGCGAAACCTGTCCTCGACTCTGATCAGGGAGCGAAAATCCAGAAGTCATTCCTGCGTAAGCAGGAATCCATAAAAAACAATAAATAAATATTTACATTTTTCACTGTTTAATCCAATCCTTACTACCGATATGAAATGAGAATAATAACGTTAAAGAAATAATGTCTTATAGGAATAAGAAAGATGAAAAATATGTCTGAAATATTTTCTCTCTGGCGTATTTTGCTAGTCGCCTCAATCCTTACAATTTTTTACCTCATAACGGTTAATATAAATGACGCTATAGCTATATATCGCATATCATGGCCACCATATAAGTCAGATGGGTGTGTAATATTAAATCTTCACTGGTCTCAAGGTGAAATAACCTTAAACAGTCTAAAAACGATCCATGATCTTAAAAAAAGAGGTGGGAGAAAAGTTAAAATCAGCCCGTTCTACTACACCCTCGATTCAAAAGACGGAGTAACAATGAAAGCGGAGTATATTAAGGTACCCAGAAAACTTTATTATGATTATTTTGACGAATCGACCGGGGAACTCAAAGGAGGGGAATTGCAACGAGATGAGGTTGATTTCGTAATACGAATACCCAATCTTCATAAAGCCAGTCGAATGAGATTTTACAAAACGAATAGACCCTTATATCCATATACAACAAATCAAAAGATGCTTTTAGAAAGATCCGATAATAGTGAACTTATTGGTGAAGTAAACATTTTTTGATAAATTGAATCTCTAACCTGATAAAGATATTTATTCAATATTGCTCATCATGAAAACAAAGCTAAGAAAAAATATTAAAGCATTATCTATTAGCATAGTATTTCCCCTGTTCATTCTATTTTTAAACCCCTACCCTATTCAAGCACAATTCCTTTTTGAAAAGATTGGAGACAATGGGGATGATGCCAACAGGATGGTATGGGTAATCATGGGAGATGGATATACATCTATGGAGATTGATGATTATCATCAAGATGTTGATCGTGTTATTAAAGAATTTTTTGGTACTTCTCCCTGGAGTGATTATAAATATTTCATTAATGTTTACAGGATCGATGTAATTTCCAATGAATCAGGAGCAGACCATCCATCTGACAATTTATACGTGGATACGGCTTTGGATTCAACCTATGATACATACGGTATAACTAGACTGCTAACCGTTGATGATTCCAAAGCTTTTGAAATTGCATGTATCATTCCATCTTTCGATGCCGTCATGATCATCGTAAATGATGAAAGCTATGGGGGTAGTGGTGGTGCAACCATGGTACTTTCTAATCATGAAAAGGCCGCCAGGATCGCCCTCCACGAAGCAGGTCACCTTGTTGGAGGTCTGGCTGATGAGTACGAAACGCCCTACCCTGGATATCCTGAAGGTGATAGAGAACCCAATGTAACGTATCAAAAGGAGCTTGAGTATATTCCATGGAAGAACTGGATCGAAATTGAAACACCTCTTCCAACGCCGGAGTTTGAAGGAGATTTCCCTGTTGGTCTTTATGAAGGAGCCAGGTACAAAGCTACTGATATTTACAGACCTACACACAACTCTATCATGAGAAGTCTAGGAGCTCCATACGGACCAATCAATTCAGAATCACTGATAATTAATTTGTACGATTATGTTGATCCAATCGATAATTATTCACCAGATAAAAGTAATGTTTTCTTATCTTCAAATTCAAACATCCTGCAATTCAAGATTGAATTAGTCCCTGGTCCTGATGAAAATACACAAGTGAGTTGGGAGATAGATGGTGTTAAGCAAGAAGGTGAAAACAATACCGCTCTGAACATCGATATCGCGACCCTAAAAAAGGGCAGTCATAGTATAATGGTTTCAGTTGTAGAAAATAGCTCACTTGTAAGAAACGATCCTCAAGGATTGCTATTTTCTTCTCACATTTGGAGTCTTGAAAAAGGATTGTCAAGTGGTGTTATTTCGGGCAAGGTAATAAATGCTATTACCAATCTGGGTATTGAGGGTGCATTGGTTGAAACCATGGCTGAGTTCCCTGACCGGACAGACGACCAAGTTGAGGAAAGTAAATATTCAACCAAAACTGCTGCTGATGGCAGTTTCAGCTTATCACCAGTTAATGAGGGAGTTTATACGATCACAGCAAACTCTGAAAGATACAGTTCTAATCTCAAAAGTAATATTATTGTTAATGATGGTGATACCAAAACTGTTGCTCTCCCTCTGGATCCTCTTTTTAATACCTTTACCGTTTCCGGTAATATTACGGGGGATGGAGAAGAAGAATTAACTATATACCTGAATAAGGAAGAAGATAATTTCTTATCATTTAAGACAAATGTTAATGGCAATTATATTTTTAATGGTTTGGAAAATGGTTCTTATACACTGACACCTATTTCAAGTGAATATGTATTCAATCCTCCATTTTATGAATTTTCAGTGGAAGACAAGGATCTAACAGGTTTTGATTTTAAAACTTTTGCAATCTTCTGCCCGGCCCAGGCAGTTTTAGAACAACCCTCTTCTTTAGAACTGCTGAGAAAATTGCGAAGGAATGTATTAGCAAAAAATGAGACAGGAAGAAAATATACAAATCTTTATTATAAACATGGAGCCGAATTAGTAAGTCATATCATTGCACACCAGGATGTAAGAGAAGATTCGGCCACAATGCTCCTGGAAATCATGCCTGATTTCAGAGTGCTTCTTCAGGGTAAAAATGTTATATTAAATGAGGAATTAATAGATAAAGTTGAAGATCTTCTTGATACATTAGAATCTTATGCTAGTTCCGATTTGGGAAGAACACTGAACATGATAAGAAAAGATATACGGGACAAAAGCACACTTAATAAATTTGGGGTGATCATTCAATGATAAAATAGGATTGATATCTTGAGTGATTAGCAAATTAGTAGCGTTTGAGGGCTAAAGAAAGGTCTTTTTTAATTTCATCTCGTAGTGTTTTTGGTTTTAATACTTCGGCATGCTGTCCATAGCTTAAAACCCAGTATTTGATCTCTTTGCTGCCAGCAACATCATAGGTAGTTGTAATACTCCCGTCCCTACTCTGTTTAATTTTCTGGCTGGGATGCCAGATTCTTTCTTTAATATATCCTGCCACCTCTTTATCAAACTTAACCACTACCTTTACTTTCTTGTCGTGAATTACACCGAAACTGTCTTTCGTATAGTCTTGGAAAGAAAAATCAGAAGGGATACGGAAACTCTCCCTGGTTGTCCTCAATTCTTTTATTCGATCAACTACAAACGTTCTTACTTCATCATGGCGGTGACATCTGCCAACCAGGAAGAACGTATTATCAAAATACCATATTTTGTATGGATCAACCTTCCTCACGGTAGTTTTATCGGAATACATGCTGTGATATTTCATCTCTACAGTATTACTCTTAACAGTAGCCTCCATTAAACTGTCAAGAGATGCTTTGTAGCGGCCATAGTCTTTTTGTTTCTTATGGCCTGCGTAGAAGGAACCCTCCAATTTTGCGAGATGCGCCAGTGTGTTGGGTGAGATGGTCTTTCTGATTTTATCCAGGATAGACTCAATTGAATCATAAAATGGAGTTCCCTTGAGTACCTTCAAGAGGTCACGGCTGAAGTAGAGGGAGATGAGTTCGGTTATGGTAAAAGGTGTATGGTGTGCATTTTTAAACTCGTTCATCAGCTTCCAGCGCACTTCTCCGTCTACGTCCTCTGTGTAGAGAGGAAATCCTGCAATCTCCAAAGCTTCTATGTCTCTTCTTATAGTTCTTGTAGTACAGCCAACTTCCATTGCCAGATTTTCTATGGTAATCCCGAAGTGGTGTACTTCTATAAGGCTTAATATCCCCCACTGTCTGATAAGCTGATCACCCCGTGGCATTACTCTTTCCCTCATTATATGCAGTAGTAGTTGAGATAATAATGTAATCTCAATGCGGTGTAAAGGAATAAATGCTGCTTTCCCTTAGAAGGGTGGGGAGTGGGAAACTAAATGAGGCAAGATGTGATGTACTGTTCCCAGGAGGATTATCGATATACTTCTTTGAGATGGGCAATTTTATAGATTTTTACAATTTTTACCTGATCATCTATTTCATACAATATTCTGTATGCAAGAAGTTCTCCCGGTTTTGCGTCGTCGCAAAAAGTACTCCTTGGCAGAAATGGACTTTTCTTTTACTTTCTTTGCTTCTTCTATAAGAGCAATATCAAGAAGATCCTTGCGCAGCCGGTTATCACTTATCATTTTCTCAATAAAAGCCTCTTTTTCTGTGCGCCCCAAAGCCTTAAAGGCTGTAAAAAAAACTTCAGCAGTTTCCTGACTTGCTTTCACTAAGTGCCTCCCGATTTTTAAAGTTTTTATACCTTATTGACAGGTGTTTGCTTTTGATAAGATAAGTATAGGAAAGTACTATGTGAGTGTCAAGATAAAAGCCTTCTCAACGTATACATATCCCTCTACTTTCTTTTTATTATAGATTGCTATCTTGTCTATTCAAATGTTCCAATAATTTAACCATTGCCATAGTATCCTGTCTGCAATACTTAAGCAGTGCATTTCTCAAAGTCTGCCTTTCTTTTGAGCCAAGCCCTCCATGTATCATTCTCTCGTATGCAAGGCCTGCCTGCGTGCCATCTGCCACCTCCATATTTTCATAGCTCATGTCGGGAATTAGTGCCGGGAGAACATTTTTGATGGAAAACGATCCATAAAATTGAGGATGGTACACATTACTGCGGATCACCTGGTAGAGGTCCCACAATCTATTCTTAACCTGGTCTATTCCCTTTGCATATTTGGGAAACCACCGTGACAAGTCATCAAGGCGTGTTGATTCAAATGTGCTGTAAACTATTA
>WTBG01000169.1 GCA_013139225.1 Deltaproteobacteria bacterium | reverse complement strand
AATACAGTCCTTTAGGATTGGGGAAACCCAGGGTGTTTAGAAGAATGGTAGATATCTATGAAGAGCGGTATGGGAATGGTTTGAGTATTCCAGCTACCTATCAATTGCTGTATGGTTTTGGGAGAAAGGCTTAGTTCAGTTTCAATTCCCCTTTTTACCTATAGGATGTGCTGTTGTAATTAGAGGTGATTCTGGATACTAGCCGAGGTAGGTCTATATTCATTGAGGGAAATGAAGACCATGGAACAACATAGGAACACTCTGGATGTGGAGCAGCTTGAGCAGTGGGATAAGCAATACCTATGGCATCCCTTTACTCAAATGAAGGACTATTGTGATGAGAAACCTCTCATCATAGAAAAAGGGGAAGGTTCTTTCTTGATAGATATTTATGGCAATAAGTATCTGGATGGAGTTTCTTCCCTCTGGGTAACTATTCATGGACATGGGCGAGAAGAGATTAATCGGGCTATTATCAATCAGGTAAAAGAGATATCTCATTCTACCTTGCTTGGCCTTTCTAATGTTCCTGCCATCAAGCTGGCTAAAAAACTGGTTGAAATTACTCCTGATGGTCTTGATAAAGTTTTTTATTCTGACGGCGGTTCCACGGCAGTAGAAATTGCGTTAAAGATGGCTTTCCAATATTGGCAGCAGACATCTCCAATCAAAAAAGAAAAACATAAGTTTATTTCTCTAAACCTTGCTTATCATGGGGATACCCTGGGTGCTGTGAGTGTGGGAGGGATTGATACGTTCCACACATTGTATAAGCCTTTGCTGTTTTCTACTTATCGTGTTCCTTCTCCCTATTGTTACAGGTGTGGTTTGGGGAAGAGCTACCCCTCCTGTAACCTGGATTGTTTAAATCAGGCAGAAGATGTAATGAAAAAACATCAACAGGAGGTAGCGGCTCTGATAATAGAACCTGTGGTTCAAGGTGCTGGAGGTATGATTGTTTCCCCACCGGGGTATTTAAAAGAGATAAGGAGATTATGTTCTCAATATAATATTTTAATGATTGCTGATGAGGTTGCTACAGGATTTGGCCGAACTGGCACCATGTTTGCCTGTGAGCAGGAAGGGGTAGTACCAGATTTGATGTGTATTGCCAAAGGGATTAGCGGAGGATACCTGCCTCTGGCGGCTACATTAACAAACGAAGAAGTCTATGATGCATTTCTGGGTGAATATAGACAGCTTAAAACTCTTTTTCATGGGCACTCCTATACCGGTAATCCCCTAGCCTGTAATGCGGCCTTGGCCAGTTTGGATATATTTGAGAAAGATTGTACTCTGGAAGAACTTAAGGAGAAGATCTGCTTTTTAGAAGAGAAGTTAAAACCCTTTCTGGACTTACCTCATGTTGGGGATGTAAGGCAGAAAGGTTTTATGGTTGGTATTGAGTTGGTAAAAGAAAGGGATAGTAAAGAATCCTATCCCCTCGAAGAAAAGGTAGGGATCAAGGTTATTCTGGAAGCAAGAAAAAGGGGATTGATTGTTAGACCCTTAGGCGATGTAATTGTTATTATGCCCCCTTTGAATATTTCTTGTGAGCACTTAGAAAGATTGGTAGAGATTGTATTCCATTCTATAAAAGAAATTGCCTCATCTTAAGGAGATGATAGCTGTGAAAGGAATTCTCGTATTTGTTTTTGTCGTGATCTTATCATTCTCTTATTTCTTTTCCTCACAGGCTGAACGGTGGGCTAAGGAAGAGGGTGAAAGATTTTCCCTTAAGGAGAAACTGTGGGCGGCTAAGTGGATTAATGAAAAACTAGCACTGCTCATGGAAGATGGCCTCATAAAGCGTATTAAATGTTTTAAAGATGACAGAAACTATGAAGTGTTTGTCTCATCATCGTGGAGCTTTTTAGATGCGGATGAGAAGAGTGACTTTATAAGGAATCTATCGCGAGCAAGAGAGATTACTCAACACAGTCCCTATCTGGTTGTAAAGGATAATGATAGTGGAGAGGTAGTTGCTCAGGTGAATGAGTGGGGGATACTTATTTTTGGAAAAGAAGGAGAACAGTTCCTGCCTGTTGTTCGGCAAGAAGAAAAGGACGCAGGAGCTTCACCGCAGGTGGAATAATGGAGTAGTGGAGTAATGATTTTAACAAGGGTTGTGAGTTACGCGTTTCGTGTTACAGGTTCAACGATATTCTTTCTTCTCAACTCGCAAAGGATTTCACATATGCCTTATTCCAATACTCTATTACTCCAGTACATAAGCCTTCCGGTACCTCATGAGTAAGGCAAGATTAATAACCACTAGAAAACACTCTTAACTTCAATAAATTGTAGAACTTCCAAGACGTTCATGGCAAATGGTATCTTTATAACAGGGACTGATACAGAAGTGGGGAAGACTTTTATCGCCGGTGGACTGGCCAGAATGTGGCTTAAGATGGGGAAGCGTGCAGGTGTTATGAAACCGATCGAGAGTGGCTGTGTAAGATCGGATGGAGTATTACAACCCCGTGATGCACTTTTTTTAAAAGAGATGTCAGCTTCTATCGATGATTTAGATTTGATCGTTCCCTATCGTTTGGAGCATCCTCTGGCCCCCAGCATAGCGGCTGAGTTGGAGGGTGTAGAAATTGATCTGGAGAATGTAAAGTCAATTTACCAGCAGCTTGAACTAAAGTATGATGTTGTCTTGGTTGAGGGAGCAGGGGGATTACTGTCACCACTTTATAAAACCTTTACCAATGTAGACTTAATCAAGCTTTTGGGGATTCCTGTGATTGTGGTAGCACGGAATGCTTTGGGTACTATCAACCACACTTTACTTACCGTGGGGTGTGCTCGAAGCAGTGGATTGACTGTTTTGGGTATTATCATTAATAATCTTAGCCCAAATGATGATCTTTCTACAAATGACAACCCCCGGGTTATTAAGGAACTATCAGGGCTTCCCCTACTGGGTGTAATTCCTTTTCTCCCTGTTCCTCATTGTGAAAATATGGAATTGATTGCTGATTTACTTGATGAGCATGTAGATGCAGATCTGTTGAGAGAGATGTAGTGTAGTGAGGTGCAATTTCTGCTAAAACTGCATTTGTAATATTTGCTCTTACTGAAGTTCCCCGAAGAACTCTTCTATATCATCACCTAATATAAACCACCTACCCATTACTTTTTGCCCTTTAAGTTTACTCTGCTTCAGATAATTTCTGATTGTTACTGTGGTAACATTCAACTTTTGAGATAACTCTGGAACAGAATAAAGTGTTTTGTCTCTTATTGTAGTCGGCATTGTTTTTCTCCTCCACTTTTTCAATAGTTTTTGCTGATGTAGTATTTCTAGTGATAGATAAAATTAAAATATTGCTCTGACAAGCCTGAAAATCACATACCAAAAAGACAGACAAAAAAATAAGGCAGATAACCTGATCAAAGGGACAATATTCTTTTCATGTGATATAAACCGTCTCCTCATTACTCCCCGATCTTTAATGTTATTCTGGTTGTGATAATTTCTGGTTGTATCTTTGGCAGCTTTCAGCTTTTGAGATGGTTTGGATAAGGAATAGTGATTTTTGTCTTCTGCTTTTAATTGCATTTTATTAACACCTCTGTTTTAATAGTTTTTGACGGTACAATATCTCCGGTTTATTGTTAATAGTGGATAGTCCTTATATTAAAGAATTTAAGTTGAAGTAAAAGTTTTAAAATGAGATGATTAAAAAGTCCGCAATTGCCGTGATGTTAGGTCTTCTAAACTATTATTATTAATCTCTAAGCCCTGAAGCACGCACACCGCAGACTTTTTAATCAATATCTTTTCCTTCTTTATGAGTGTGCTTTTAATGAATTGAAAGCATGTTATGTACCTCATCGTAATATGCGACACGGCAATAACTTCTATCGAAAAAAGCCACGCCTTTTTCCCATAAGCTGTTTTCAATTCTGTTTGTGGTTATCCAACAAATGCAAAGTGTTTCTAAAACTTCTAATGCTTCCTCAACACCTTTAACTTTTTTCCTCATAATCTCACCCTTCTTTACTCCTTTTGTGTAGAACCCATGATTTGCAATTGTACCTGACTGAATTAGCAAACAATGTGCCATAAAATATTTCATAACTAAACATATCTGAGGTTCTTCAAAAGTGTTTTCTTTACAATGGATTAGAAGTAATCTTACATTGTTTTGTATGAATGAGTAACACTCCTATAGATGGCCAGATTCAGCCATTTTCTTTTTTTGCATAATATGAATGTGGTTATATTAAGCCAGATATATTATTTCTGAGGTCAGAACACCGCCAGGAGATTCCCTGATAATGAATCTCAGAAATTCAAAATATCAAAAAAACTTGACTTAATAGACAAGTGATGTTACTGGATTAGGCATTCTAATGCTTATCTGTAGCTTTATGTTAGGTTTGTTAACTCACCACAAATTTTAAAATGATTGAGAGGAGGATTGAATGAAGAAATTAGGTATTGTTTTGGCAATCGCCGCACTTAGTTTTGGTTGTACTGTACATCAGAGAGGTTTCACATTCATTTCAACAAAGAATGTTGAATTAAGCCGTGTTGATATGGCAAGAACCAAGGTAGTCCGCGACCGAAAAGGGAGTGATAGTCGTTTTTGGATTTTGTGTATACCTTTTGCTGGGAGTCCAACCCTTGAGAACGCCGTTAACGACTGTTTGAAGGACGGTGATGGAGATTTTATAATCAGTCCTCAAATAAGTTCGACAGGCTGGTCGATTTTTCTTTTCAGTTACGGGTCGTGGGACGTCAAAGGTGATGTCGGGAATTCACTTTCCAACAAATCGCCGGAACAAATACAGCCCACCACCGTCGATTAAAAATTCCTGTAGCATAGAGACAGATTACATATGAGAAAAGGCTTTGTTGGAGTAGAAACCCACAAAGCCTTTTCTATTGATTGACGATTAAGTTTTCTAACAATTGATGAAGGAGGCATGATTATGAAAAAATGGATCCTTATAATCTGCGGCGTTTTCGTTATCATCACTATCATTCTACTGATTGCCGGAGTCT
>WTBG01000070.1 GCA_013139225.1 Deltaproteobacteria bacterium | reverse complement strand
CGTTTAATGAATTCCTTTATTTGCTTGTCTGTGAATTTCTTGTGCAGCTGAGCCATAATCATAAACCTCCTTTGTATTAAAACTTTGTCAACCAGGAGGTTTAGAGTACGGTTTTAGGTGTGTACTTTTAAAATGAAAATTTTTGGGAAACTGTGCACTTTTAATTCTTAACTGACAATGAATCATTTTTCTGTTGACAATTTTCAATGGTCTACCTAAAATCACCTGCTGAAAAAGAATGTTCTAAAAAAAACGTTTAACTTCTACCTCTTACAAAATCCCTTGGTTACATCAACTATAACTTATTTCTAAAACGAATAAGAAACTATGATTACTGCTAGCAATCTATCGAAATATTTCGGACCCACTGTTGCATTAAAAAACGTCACCTTTGAGGTTAAAAAGAGTGAAGTCCTGGGGTTCCTCGGGCCCAATGGCGCTGGCAAAACTACCACTATGCGCATCCTTGCCTGTTACCATCCTGCAGATTCAGGAACTGCAACTATTGCCGGATTTGATGTATTTGACGATCCACTGGAAGTGCGAAAACGGATCGGTTATCTTCCTGAAAACAATCCTCTTTATATGGATATGGGAATAGTAGACTATCTTGAATTTATTTCAAAAGTTAGAGCTATTCCTCCATCAAAAAGAAAAGATCGGATAAGACATGTTGTAGAACTCTGTGGTCTGCAAAAAGAGCTGGGGAAAGACATAGGTGAGCTTTCTAAAGGTTTTCGCCAAAGAGTTGGACTGGCTCAAGCCTTAATCCATGATCCTGATATCTTAATCCTTGATGAACCTACCATCGGTCTTGACCCCACACAGATTATAGAAATTCGAGAGCTGATTAAAAAAATAGGCAAAGAAAAAACCATCATTTTAAGCTCTCATATCCTTCCAGAAGTTTCTGCTACTTGTGACCGTATCATTATCATTCACCAGGGAGAAATAGTAGGAAGTGGAACCCCCGAAGAGATGGCGAGCAAGTCTAAAGGGGGAGAAATTATTTACATTACCATCAGAGGTCCTCTGCAAGAAATTCAATCGAAATTGGGGTCAATGGAAAAAATAAAAGAGTTTAAAAAAATTGGTGAGAAAGAGAATGGCCTTAATCAATTCGAAATAAAAAGTGATGTTGGAGTAGATTTAAGTGAGGAACTATTTCTTCTGGTTGTCCAGAATGGATGGAGTTTAACAGAATTGCATCAAGAAAAAGCCAATTTAGAAAATATCTTCCTTCAACTTACTACGAAAGAAGCTTAACAAGATGCGAAATATTCTTGCTATTTTTCAAAAAGAGTTTAAGAGCTATTTTAATTCTCCTATCGCCTATATTTTCATTATCACTTTTATCCTTTTCTCAAGTTGGCTCTTCTTTCGAACTTTTTTCCTTATCGGCCAGGCTCACATGCGACCCCTTTTTGGAATCCTACCCTGGCTTTTTCTCATCCTGGCGCCGGCTATCACGATGCGAGCGTGGGCAGAAGAAAAAAAATTGGGAACCATGGAAATCCTCATGACACTCCCAATTAAGGACTATGAAGTTGTTCTTGGAAAATTCTTCTCAAGCGTTCTCTTTATGATCACAGCAGTTTTCCTCACCTTCCCCCTTCCCCTTACCGTTTATGTTCTGGGAAATCCCGACACTGGCACCATTATAGGTGGTTACCTCGGGGCATGTTTAATGGGTGGAGCATATTTGGCCATCGGTCTCTTCATATCTTCCCTTACAAAAAACCAGATAGTCGCCTTTATCGTCAGCATTGTTACCTGTTTTGCTCTACTGGTTATAGGAGAAGATTTTGTTCTTATGTCCACACCAAACATGCTGGCTCCCATCTTCACCTATCTTGGTTTGGGTACTCACTTTGAAAGCATTAGCAGGGGGGTTATAGATTCTCGTGATCTTATTTATTATTTTTCCGTAATTGGGTTTTTTCTCTTTCTCAACATTCTTACAATTGAGAGCAGGAAATGGAAGTAGGAAGTCATTCATCAAGACGTCTGAAGTACAGCACTAACTATATTGTTCTAGTTCTTATCGTTCTGGGAATTCTTGCCGTTCTCAACTTCTTTTTTCTCCGACACTTCTCCAGAATTGACCTCACTCAGGACAAAAGATATACACTCACTTCGTCTACTAAAGAGATGCTGGCCAATCTTGATGACATCATCAACATCAAACTCTACTTCTCAAAGAAACTTCCTCCCTATCTGGTCAATCTAAAAAGAGAGGTTGCCGATATCCTGGACGAATACAAAGCTTACTCTGGTGGAAACCTGTCTGCCAAATTCATCGATCCAACAGAAAATCCCAAGTTACAACAAGAGCTCAGATTTATAGGCATCCCCCAGGTTCAATTAAACATTGTCGAGAAAGATCAACTGCAACTCACCAATGTTTATTTCGGTATCGCCATCTTCTATGCTGATAATAAAGAAGTAATTCCCTTTATAAGTGACACCCGAAACCTTGAGTATGATCTCACATCCTCTATCGTTAAAGTAACACGCACAGAAACGAAGACGGTAGGTATTTTCACAGGTAAAGAAACGAATCCTTTTGAAGACTACCAGGCAGCAAAACAACTTCTTGAAAACCAATACAAAGTCGAACTGATTGAGTTAAAAGAAGAAGAGAAAATATCAGATGATATTGATACTCTAATTATTGCAGGTCCTCATGACCTAAACGACGTTCGCAAATATGAGATTGACCAATTCCTGATGCGTGGTGGCAAAATTGTTTTCCTCATAGACACAATAGATATAAAGGAAGGATTACAAGCCTCTTCTTTTAAACCAGGCATTAATGATCTTTTAGAACACTATGGGATCAAAATAGAGCAAAATATGATTCTCGACCGCTCCAATGCGCCTGCTGCCTTCCGGAGCGGCTTTATGACCTTCCGAATGCCCTATCCCTTTTGGGTAAAAGTAACCAGCAAAGGTTTTGCATCTGATAATCCTGCAGTTAGCAATCTGGAATCACTTGTCCTGCCCTGGACCAGTTCTATCAAAGTACTGGCAGGAAAAGTAGCTGGATTAAATATAACCGAACTTGCAAAATCCACTCCATACGCATCAGCGCGCAAAGGATTTTACAAACTGGACCCTCAACAGACATTCTACATTCCAGGAATTAAAACAGAAACTTACCTTCTTGCTCTCGCAGCTTCCGGCAAATTCAAAAGCTTTTATGCGGACAAACCTGTTCCCACTCTGGAAACAAAGGAAGATAAGGAAAAAACTGAGACACAAAAGGAAACAGTAAAGGAAAGTCCCGAAACCCAGATTATTGTAATTGGTAATTCACGATTTATCACCAACGATGTAATAACTCAATTCAAGGATAATCAGGTTTTTTTCCTCAATATTATCGACTGGCTTACCCTGGGTGAAGATTTGATAGGCATTCGTTCTCGCGGGGCCACTGATCGACCTATTAAGGAAACAACAGAACATATAAAAACCCTGATTAAATCTATTGACACTTTTGGAGTTCCACTATTACTAATACTGTTCGGGCTGCTCTATTTCTACTTCAGAAGAAGAAAGAAAAAGAGACAAGCTCTCATGTGGTAAAAATATGATGCAGGTTACAGGATTCACGATGTAAAATACATGATGTAAAATTTTAAACTCTAAACACCAAATTCTAAACAAATGCAGAATTGAATACCCAAAACACGAAAGGAGTTTTGATCATTTGATTTTCTGTCATTTGGACTTGTTTCGAATTTCGGATTTTTTGATTTTAGTGAGGTTGTATGAAAATTAGAACCACCGTTATTCTTTTCGGGATTTTCATAATTCTTCTTGTCTTCGTCTACTTTTTTGAAGGGCCATTATCAAAAAGAGACCAAAGGAAGGCGAAGGAGACAACTACCCTCTTCCCTGATTTCAAAAAAGATAAAGCAACAAAGATTGAGGTAAAAAGCTTAACTCAAGAGGTGTCACTGGAAAAGAAGGAAGAAGGCTGGTTGATTAGCAACACTGATGGTTTTACTGCAGACCCAAAATTGGTAACGACCGCGCTGGACACAGTTAAAAACTTCACTCGTGAGAACATGGCTTCCAAAAATCCAGAAAAACAGGCGCTCTTTGAAGTTACTGGGGGAAAAGGATTGGAAGTTAAAGTATCAGGCGCAGACGAGAATATCCTGGCACATTTTTACATAGGAAAAATTGGCCCTGACTTTTTCAGCACCTATCTACGGAAGGAAGGCTCTGAAGAAGTCTTACTGACAGATGGCTATGTAAAATCTACCTTTGACAAATCTGTCGAAAACTGGAGAGATAAAACCATTTTTGATTTCCCGGTGGAAACCATATCACAACTCACCTTAAAAACACCCGAAGACGAAATTGTACTTAAAAAAGACGAAAAAGGTGATTGGCAAATTACCAAACCTGAGAAATGTAAAGCCAAAAAAGAGATGGTTGTAAATATTGGAACTACTATGGCTTCCCTTAAGGCTATTGGCTTTGCAGAGGACTATAACCTCGAAAAGCACCAGCTTGATATACCCCAGATAAAAATCACTGCAATTCTAGGAGATAAAGAAGAAAAGCAACTCCTCATAGGTAAAAAACAAGAAGATAAATCTCAGTTTTACGTCAAAAACCAGGCAAAGAAAACTATCTTCCTTGTCGGCAAATATCAGATTGACAAAATGAACAAATCCCTT
>WTBG01000094.1 GCA_013139225.1 Deltaproteobacteria bacterium | reverse complement strand
CTGAAGCTTGTGGTGCTTAAGGAAGGGGCATAGCTTTCATCGTATTTAGATCTTTTTTGTGAATTGTTCAACACCTCATATGCTTCTGTAATTTCTCGAAATTTGCTCTCTGAATTTTTGTTTTTAGGATTACGATCCGGGTGGTGTTTTAATGCCAGACGGCGATAAGACTTTTTTATCTCCTGCTGAGTGGCTTTTAAGGAAACCCCTAAGATTTCATAATAGTTTCGCTTAGTCAATGATGCTAACCATCTGTTTCAACCTGTGGGGCTCTGGTAACAGTAACCAGGGCAGGCCGAAGCAGCCTTTCGCGTAAGAAGTAACCTTTTTGTGATTCTGCTATAATGGTATTTGGTTCGTGTTCCGCACTTTCCATCTGGATTACAGCCTCATGCTTGTTGGGATCAAACTTTTCACCTACGGAAACAAAACCGCTTACCCCAAATCTCTCGAGACTTTTAAAAAGCTGTTTTAAAATAATATCAATTCCCTCCGTGATGTTTTCAGACTTGTCAGATTCCTTCGCATGTTGTATAGCTCTCTCCAGGTTATCAACGGTGTGAAGGAGCTCCTTTATGATTTCTTCATTCGAATACTTCATTAAGTCGCTTGTTTCTTTTGCCATTCTCTTTTTGTAATTTTCAAACTCTGCCTGAGAGCGCAGTAATTTGTCATAGAGGGTCTTTATCTCTTCTTCTTTTTCTTCCAGACTTTCCTTCAATACTTTGGCGCTACCCTTTTTGCTTTTCGTTTTTTCACTTTCCTTTTCCATTACATGTTCGGAACTTTTTTCCTTGCCTTCTATTGAAATGTCAACTTCAAAATCATTTTTTTCTTCTTTCATAAAAAAACTCCTCAATACAATTACTCGAACTTGACGTTCAGGAACTCCGTAACCAGTTGGGCAGAGTATTCGACGATGGGGATGAGCTTGAGATAATCCATCCTGGTGGGGCCAATTATCCCTAAAGCTCCAATCACGTTCTTACCATAACGATAGGGTGAGGTAATTATGCTTAAGGTTTGCATATCTGAGAGCTGGGCTTCTGAGCCGATAAAGATCTGCACGCCTTCTGCATCCCGGGATTTCGTTAAAAGATTTACAAGAAGATTCTTTTCCTCTAAGGCATGCAAAAGTGTTTTCATTTTTTCAACTTCAGCGAACTCTGGGCATTCCAACAGGTTTACCTGCCCTTCTATATAAAGCTCAGGTTTAAATTCCTTGCCTAGAGCCTTCTTGCTTAACAGTAGAGCTTTTGATAATAATTTATCATAAATTATTTTTTCCTTTTTAATCTCTTTTTCAATCTTTGCGCTCACCTCTTCTAAACTAATGCCTACCAGAGTTTTATTAAGGTAATTGTTATACTTATCGAGTTCATTCTGTGAAACATCGTCATGGTCTTCGATAATCCGGTTTTGAACAAAACCTGATTGAGAAACGAAGATTACCAGAATACGATTCTTGCTAATCTTAATAAATTCAATGTGTTTGAGAATGGTACCGATGATCTTGGGTGCTGAAACAATACTCATATGATGAGATAACACGGAAAGCACTTCTGAAGTTTGTTTGATGATGTCCGATGCTTCCAGCTCAGAAAACTTATATTTTTTTCTGATTCGATTCTTTTCAGGAGCACTCAATCTTTTTACCTTCAAGATACTGTTCACATAGAAGCGCATTGCCCGTTCAGTTGGAATTCTTCCGGCAGAAGTATGAGGTTGATGAAGCAATCCTATCTCTTCCAGATCAGACATGACATTCCTGATCGTGGCAGGACTTAAGTTAATGTTATATTTCTTGGCAATGCTGCGTGATCCCACGGGCTCTGCTGTTAAGATGTATTCATTAATCAGAGAGGTTAAAATTTGTTTATCCCTTGTGCTTATTATTTCATTACCCACGTATGAAGACCTCAAAAAGCTTTATGTAATCTATTAATTTTATTGGATATTTCTAACGAAGTATATATAAATGAATCTTGTGGATTCATATCAGTGAATACTGCTGTTATACTTGTATATTACATAAATTATAGAAAATTTTTGAGTAATAATCAAGTGAAAGATTGTGCCGGGAATAAGCACCAATCTGTGTTCCGTTTTCACTTGACATAGCATATAAAAGATTTTATGGTGGCATCTACTGATTGAAACTGCTGTAGCTTTCCGCTCTGAAAACACCTCACGTCATCCAGGCCCATGTTTTGCTTTTCATCTTTAACTTCTTTCAATATCATCATCCTGCGTACTATTTTTATCACCCGTATAATGGTCTGGAGTCAAGTATGAAGGTCCGTTTCGCCCCGACTGAATCCCACAGCAGGAGCCTTCTCTATGGTTTTATGAAAGTGGCAGTTACATGCTGGTGCAAATTATTTTACCGCTTTGAGGTTTATGGCAAGGATCATATTCCCGATCGAGGTCCTCTAATCATTGCACCCAAACATCAGTATTGGACAGATATTCCCCTCGTTGCGTTCGCTTTTTATAATATACCCCTAAACTATATTGCCAAAGAAGAGCTGTTCCGTTTTCCTGTAATCAGAACTTTTTTAACTACACTGGGGGGTATTCCTCTTGATAGAAAAACACCTATCAAGACCCTTGATTCCTTCAGGTATCTCTATCACATTTTAAAGAGGGAACAGAAGGTAGTTATCTTCCCAGAGGGAACATATTACAGGGGGAAGATTGGAAAGGGAAAATCGCGATTGATTAAGATGATTCTCAAGTTCCAGGAGGAAGAAAGGCTTTCTGATCCCATCCCCTTCATTCCTGTGGGTATTATCTACCAGAAAAAAAGATTCAGGCAAAAGGTGAGGATTAGAATAGGAGAACCTCTCTATGCAGAGGGAGAAGCTGATGCAGAAGAATTTACCCGAAATCTTATGAGCGCAATTGCACTTTTAAGTGATATGGATTTAAATGGTGAAAGAGAACAAGGATAAATATCTCTCTGATCCTGATAATGAGTTGATGAAAAGGATTGGATCAGGCGAGATAGCAGCATTCAAACCCTTAGTGGAGAAGTATCAAAGGATGGTAATGGCGACCATCTATCGCTATACCGGAAGTAGTCATGATGTAGAAGATTTAGCGCAGGAAATATTCTTCAAGGTATTCAAAGCGGCTAAGCGCTATACTCCCCAGGCTAAATTTTCAACCTGGCTTTATAGAATTGTGGCTAACCATTGCTTCAACTATCGTCGCAGCCAAAAGAGGGATGCCATAGTGACTTCTCTTGACCATTCGTTTCCGGGGAGAGAAGACGAACCATCTTTACAGCTTGCAGGACCAAAGGAGAAGCAACCTGAAAACCAGGTGCAGCAGCAGGAGTTAGAAACGGCTCTTAGAAGAGCCATTAGTGAGTTGCCCGACAGGCAGAGGATGGCTATTGTCTTATATCGTTTTGAAGGCCTCTCTTATAAAGAAATTACAAAAGTTTTAGGATGTTCACTATCTTCCGTGGAATCTTTGCTTTTTCGCGCTATGACAAATCTTAAAGAAAAGCTTAAAAAGCTTGATTTCACTTAATTGTGGGGTTTCCAAGACGTTAATTTAGCAAGTTTGTGGTCCGATAAGTGTTTAAATTAATATAGATATTCACCACAGAGGACACAGAAGGGAGGAAAGGCAAAAGCATCTAACTCTTTGATATTTAGATAATTCTCTGTGGCTCCCCCCTTAGACAGTGAATCTTATGGAAAGGTTATTCTATCCAAGAGGGTTGACATCTAACAAAGTTCACTTATCACATAGCAGGTATCTAACGGGGTGAATTTGTGGTTTTATTTTGGCAAAAAGTGCCTGGAAGTTAGGAGGTATTAGATGAAACGGCCGTGTAAAAAGGTGAAAAAAAATTTAATAGCTTTCTTAAACCATCAGCTTGAGGAGGGAAAGGCGAAGGAAATAGAGCAGCATCTTAATAGTTGCTCCTTATGCAAAAAAGAGGAGGAAGAGCTTAGGTTGACCTGGAATCTTCTAGGTAGGCTTCCAATTGATAAAGATTTCCCTGATATTTCAAATGGTGTCCTTGAGCGTATTAACAGGGAAGGACAAAAATCTCCTTTCTTTCAAGGTCTTATAGAAAAAATTACTTTAATTCCTGCCCCTGCCTTCTCTCTTCTCATCTTTTTTCTTGCCATACCTCCAGGGACACTTTTGGGTAAAAATCTCTACTTCGCACTGAGTGGTTCTTACCACGCATCTTTAAGAGAAACTCAAATTGTTTATGCTGAGGAACTGCCTTTAGATGTTTTTGGTGATTTCCCCGGACAATCTCTGGGAAACATATATGTAAACCTTGTGTCAGAATCTTCTGAGGAGGAGTAATGAAGGAGAAACTTATTATATTTCTGTTGATTTTCTCACTGACAATAAATGTAGCTGCCTTGGTAACCATGGGTTATTTCTGGGGAAGAGGTGAAGGTGGTGGAGAAGCTGTCTTCC
>WTBG01000379.1 GCA_013139225.1 Deltaproteobacteria bacterium | reverse complement strand
TAGCTTCTTCCTGAGTCAAACCATAAGCTAATGGGTCGAAGTCTTTCACTTGAGCCGCTATTTTGGTTTTAAACCCAGAGGTGTCAAAATCAGTTATCTCTCTTACGGCAGATTTGCCGGACATCATCCCATCCCAGAAATTTTCCTTACCAATACCGAGAGGGGCTATCACACCCAGTCCTGTAACGACTACCCTTCTGTTCATTATTGCTCCTCCTTTTTATCAGCGCGGGTTACTTTGAAGCGAATGTTCCCTCCGTCAGGACAGGTAACAGTCGAAAGTGAGTTGATATTTTCTTCAAAAGGGTATGTCCCCCCAAAATTGAGTGCAAAAAGAACAGGGAAGAGAGTGTGATAGGCAGCACCACAGAAACCCTCAATGGTGCGCAAACCTTCCACCTCAAAAGAATCGCCCTGTTTATAGTTATAGAAACACTTTCCCTTCACCTCGTCTACCGAAATGACCATCTTTTTTGGATTAGGACCTGTGTGTTTCTCCTTATCTACAAAACAAGGTTTTATATCTCCTTCTTCAATCACTTCAGAAAAGAAATCAACTTTACCACCATCTGGACAGGTAGTATGGATAGAGCGTTGATTTTCCTCAAAGGGAAAGCAGGCACCAAATGATAGAGCATATAGGCACGGGAAGAGGGCACTGGTTGCCCCTTCACAAAAACCTGCAGGAGTCTTGGTAAAATCCTCAAAGATAAAGGAATCTCCTTTTTTCAAGCCATGGTGGCACTCTTCATATACATTCTTTACTGTTACTTTTATTCTTGGAAACTTTATCTGCATGATACTTCTCCTTTCTGATTTTAAAATTCACCACAGAGGACACAGAAAATTAAAAAGATAAAATCAATTTATCAATCCCCAAATTACTAAATTCTTTAATTACTTCCTCTGATGAAAAGAATTTTTTGCTTTCTTCAACCTGGTGAACCATCTTCACCACTCTCTCGTTCAATGGTGATGAGCCTCCATCTTTCCTGGCCAAAGAAACAAACTCACCATTGATGTAATCAATCTCTGATGGCTTACCCCTCCTGATGCTCTGTAGAATAGAACCATTGAGGGGCTCTTTACTCAGGTTCGTCATAATTTGCGAAAACAATCTTGCAGATTCCTCTATAGGCATAGTAGCTAGCCCACGCAACCGCTCTTCGGGATAAGTGGGAAGAGAATGCAAGGTAATTCCTGCCCGATCAATCAACTGAAGCCCTTCTCGAAGCAACGCTATGCTTATAGTACACATCTCTAAGTCAGCAAAGCTCTCCTGCATACTTTTACCAATCAAGGCAGGCAAACAGTTGTTGAGATTAACGAAAAGCTTTAACCACTTCATCCCCATAATGTTTTCACTCACTACAACAGTAAAAACCCTCTCCATTATCCGGGTTGTCTCTTTAACCTGCTCATCGATTCCTCCTGAATAACTTCCAAGGATAATGTCTCCTTCAAAGTTATGGACTACCTCTCCAGGGTTTAAATAGGTTGCTCCAAACATCACAATACTGCTGATAATACGCTTCTGATCAATCAACTGTGAAGCGATCTTATCCGCACGCACTCCATTTTGAATAGTTAATACCGGACACTGTAATAGATGGCAACTATGCTGTTCAAGAGCACTCATCACATCCTGTGTTTTCACAGCAAGGACAATTAGATCAACCGCCTTCTCAAGCTTTTCAACTGCCTTAACTGATACTCTTTCCTTGCCACGCACACCATCAATAGTCAATCCACTACTATTCACAGACAGAACCTGATCTCTCTTTCCCACTAAGATTATTTCTTCTCCAGCCCGGGCTAAATAACCACCCATGACACAACCGATAGCCCCACTACCAATAATTGCAATCTTTGTTTTTTTTGCCATACCTCAATTACTCTTTAAAAAAATACAGTAGTCGTAAGTTAAACATGGTCTGTTGTCCGCAATCTGCAATCCGAAATCTGCATTTGTGTACCCCAGCACTCCCTGGCCCAGACCGAACTTAATAGGAATAAGTTTTGATCTTCTATCACAGAATATTAATAGCATCAACGGCACTCTACAAGTCGCACCAGGGCAGGCCAACCCTCCATTACTCCGGTATTCATTGTCCAGCATCCTACACCGTGAGTTCTTCCTCTCCAAGCCCCAATTTCTCTACCGTTTCTGGCAAAGGGATTCCAGTTTCAACATCCCATTCATGAAGCTGGTAGTATTCATTGAGCATCTCATCGAAGCATTCTCTGTCCAGTTTCTCATCTTTCAGATTCTCATCTACTCCCTCAGTCCATTTAAGGGGTTTAAAGTATCGAGCAGGGGGGAAATCATCTTCTCGCCTTACTCCTTCGCGGGCAATGAACATCCTTTCAATAGTGGTAATTCGCTCACCCGCCTCAAAGACCTCTTGAGGAGAAAGCTCAAGCCCTATACCCCATTTAATGAGATTAGCAAAGACCTCGAAATCGAAAACACCAGGCAAGCAGTGGAAGGCCAACAATTTACACATGCCCAGGGCATCAAAGAGCCCTGCGTAAGACTCCCACCACCAGATTACTCTTCCTTTTCCCTCATAGGAGAGATAATCAGAAGAAACATGACCACCATATATCTCTTGCAATTGTTCTTCGGGAAGATTGAATGCCTCCCAGGTAGGGCGACTCCTTAAGTGATCTGACCCCCTGGTTGCCACAGCATTACCCAAGGCGTAAGCTTTCATATAACGGAGATCGGCAGGGTCAGATTGGGGAAGGTATTTACCCCAGGCAATTTTATCCGAGAACCCTTGCCACATTTTAGAAAGTTCTCGTGCCCCTCGTGCAAGCAGATCACCAAAACCTTCTCGTAATGCAATCTTTTCAATCAGTTCAATAACTGCTTTTTCTTCCCCCCAATTCAGCTCAATGCCTCCGGTGGTATCTTTATCAATAACGCCCTCTTGAAAGAGTTCTATGGCACAGGCAATCAGATTGGCTGTAGAACTTACGTCCAATCCATACCTGTTGACAAGATCATTAATCTTAAGGATGGGTTCTAATCGGCCAATACCCAGTAGAGGTCCAAAGTGACCGATCGTTCCATATTCAGGGCCCTCATTTTCAGTCCCGGCAAAAGGACCTTCTTTAATTTTATAGGCATGTTTGCAGGCAATCCCACAGGAGAAACAGGGTGATTTACCGGTATAATAATTCTCCGCCAGATTCTCAGGAGAAATATCTTTGTTTCCCGGGAAGGCTGAATTTAGACCATTGTATGCCCTGCCCATACCGATGGTGTTATTGATAATGTCATAAAGGTGTGCCGTACCATAATTTCTAAATGTTTCAATGATAAATTCATCATTAATCTTTTGATAAAGTTCCTTTGTATAAGCCTTAAATTCTTCTGGGAAGGCGGGAGAAATCTCACCGTTGTCCCCCCTTGCCACAATGGCTTTTATGCCTTTTGCTCCCATTAAGCAACCCATGCCACTTCTGCCAGCGGCATTCTTTTTGCCATGCATAACACAGGCAAAACGCACCTGCCTCTCACCTGCCTGACCTATAGTAAGAGATTCTGCTCCCTTGCCATACCTCTCCTTTATAAACTCTCCACTCTCGATAGTATCCTTTCCCCAGAGGTCTTTTGCATCTTCTAGCGCAATCTTGCCCTCCGACACAAGTATACACACAGGTTTAGGGGAAACACCCGATATTACAATGTAACTAAAACCTGCCTTTTTAAGAGCTGCTCCAAAGTGACCACCAATATTAGCATCCCCCAGAAGACCAGATTCAGGAGACTTCCCTGATATGGTTAATCGAGCTGTAGCCACTCCTCTCATGCCTGTTAATGCACCGGCTCCGATTATAAGTACATTCGCAACATCCAGAGGATCAATCCCCGGAGCAAGGTGGTGGTAAAGGAAATAAGAGTTAATACCCCTTCCACCTATAAACTTCCGAATAATATCCTCAGACAGCATCTGGATGGAAATTGATCTGTCGTTTAAATTAATATAAGCAACCTTCTGCTGAATCAGCATA
>WTBG01000171.1 GCA_013139225.1 Deltaproteobacteria bacterium | reverse complement strand
TAGATGATGGGGAAATGGCTGTCTTGAGTGAAAAGGGTGTAAAACTTAACAATCTCTCAGGCAAAAAGATTTCCAAAGAGGTTAAGACTATTGACTGGAGTCCCTCTATGGCAGAAAAAAGCGGCTTCAAGCACTTCATGCAGAAGGAAATCTTTGAACAGCCGAGAGCATTTATAGATACTTTTAGAGGGAGAATTGCTGAGGAAAAGGGCAAAATATTTCTGGAAGATTGCAACCTCACTTCTAAAGAGGTAAAACATTTTGAGAAGATCTATATCGTTGCTTGTGGCACTTCATGGCATGCTGCTATTGTAGGTAAATTTATGATTGAGGGTCTCTGCAGAATACCCGTTGAAGTAGATTTAGGATCTGAATTCAGGTACCGGGACCCTTTGCTAAACAAAAAAACCCTCCTCCTACTTATTAGCCAGTCAGGAGAGACAGCGGATACATTGGCTGCTTTGCGAGAAGGGTTAAAGAAAAAGGCGCGAATCATCTCCATCTGTAATGTAGTAGATAGCAGTATAGTGAGGAGCTCCCATGGAGTTATCTATACTCATGCGGGACCTGAGATTGGGGTGGCCTCAACCAAGGCCTTCACCACCCAGCTGGTTGTACTTTATCTCCTGGCTCTCCACCTGGGCAAACTTACCAGACGGTTATCCACTGACAAAGAGAAGAGTTTAATCAAAGATTTGGTGAAATTACCTCGGCAGGTTGAAAAGATACTGGAAGAAGATTCCACCATAAGAACTATTGCCCATTACTATATGAACTACCGTGATTTCCTCTACCTGGGAAGAGGCATCAACTACCCCATTGCCTTAGAAGGTGCCCTTAAGCTGAAAGAAATCTCTTATATTCACGCGGAGGGATATCCAGCAGGTGAAATGAAACACGGTCCTATTGCACTCATTGATGAACAAATGCCCGTAGTAGTATTGGTACCAAAAGGTGTTACCTTTGATAAGATTATGAGTAATGTCGAGGAAGTAAAGGCAAGAGGAGGGAAAATCATAGCAGTTGCTCCCAAAATCAGTAAAGAAATTAGCTCAAAGGCAGATATTATCATAAAAATACCAGAGAATAATGGCTATCTGATGCCCATTCTTTTCACCATCCCTCTGCAACTGCTTGCCTATCATATTGCTGAGTTTAAGGGAACGGATGTTGACCAACCCAGAAATCTGGCAAAAAGCGTAACAGTAGAATAAATAGAACGTCAACAATAAGGAAGGAGAAATGAGAAAATTATTTGGCACCGATGGAATCAGAGGTGTTGCCAATGTGTACCCTATGACCACAGAAATTGCAATGCAACTGGGAAGAGCTATAGCCCACATATTTAAGGATCAAGAGAGAAGACACAGAATCCTCATTGGCAAGGATACCAGGCTTTCAGGATATATGTTAGAGACAGCTCTGGCATCAGGAATCTGTTCCATGGGTGTGGATGTCCTCCTGGTCGGCCCCATCCCTACCCCAGGTATCGCTTTTTTAACCACCGATATGAGAGCGGATGCAGGCATCGTGATTTCAGCTTCCCATAACCCTTTTCAGGATAATGGGATAAAGATTTTCTGCCGAGATGGATTTAAACTTCCTGATGAAAAAGAGAAAAGAATTGAGGAGTTGATATTTACAAAAGAGATAGATTCTCTTCGCCCCACTGCTACCGAAGTAGGAAAGGCATTTAGAATTGATGATGCTGCAGGAAGGTATATTGTTTTCCTTAAAAACACTTTCCACAGTGATTTTACCCTGGATGGATATAAGATTGTCCTGGATTGTGCTCATGGTGCAGCATATAAAATTGCACCCCTTGTATTTGAAGAGCTCGGAGCCGAGGTTTACCCCCTATGTGTCGAGCCTGATGGAGCCAATATAAATCTGAACTGTGGAGCACTTCACCTGGAAGTAGTAAGTCAGGCAGTAAAAGAAAAGGGTGCCGATATTGGCATTGCACTGGATGGTGATGCGGATCGAGTCATTTTTGTTGATGAAAATGGGGTTGAAGTAAATGGTGATCAAATCATGGCTATTTGTGCTGTTGATATGTTAAAAGAACATCGCCTAAATAAAAATACCGTGGTAGCTACCGTAATGAGTAACATAGGGCTAGAGATTGCTCTCAAAAGAGAAGGTATCAAAATGGTTAGGTCAGCAGTTGGAGACAGATACATTTTAGAAGAAATGTTGAGCCACGGTTACAACTTTGGTGGTGAGCAGTCTGGTCACATCATATTTTTTGACTTAAATACAACTGGTGACGGCATCCTCTCTGCTTTGCAGGTCTTGGCTGCTATGAAAAAAAGCAACAAGAAACTTTCTGAACTGAGTACCATTATGCAGAAGTTTCCCCAAACAATTGAGAATGTAGAAATAAAACACAAAAAAGATCTTGATTCCATACCTGAGATTAGAAAGGCCATTGACACTGCTGAAAAGACACTATCTGATAAAGGAAGGGTCCTGGTACGTTACTCCGGTACGCAGTCACTGTGCCGTGTTATGGTTGAAGGTCAAGATGAGAAGGAAATAAAAAGTATCGCCCAAAACCTTGCCCAATTGATCGGAAACAAGCTCAATTAACTATCACCTCAGACTTCCCCATCAAATAACTTCGGGGCATTCTGGGAAGGGCTTTTATAGCCACTCAGTGCTTTCTTCCCTC
>WTBG01000069.1 GCA_013139225.1 Deltaproteobacteria bacterium | reverse complement strand
AATGCTTTTCCCCAACATTTGAAAACCTCCACATATACCTACAATAGTACAACCACCTTTTCTCAGTCTCATAATCTCTTTCAAATAACCACTTGTCTTAAGGTAATGAAGGTCATCTATAGTATTTTTACTGCCAGGGATGATGAGAAGATCAGGATTTCCCAATTTGCTTGACATTTCAACATATCGCAAAACTACCTCCTCTTCCTTTTCCAGCGGGTCAAAGTCAGTGAAGTTTGAAATATGAGGAAGTTTTAATACAGCAACTTCTAACCCTTTTCCATCATTATGATTTCTCTTTTTCTCCAGAGAAACGCTGTCCTCATCAGGTATAGAAATATCCTTAAAATAAGGAACAACGCCTAGCACGCTAATACCTGTTTTCTTTTTTATAAATGTTAATCCCGGTTTTAATAAATCGATGTCACCTCTAAATTTATTAACAATGAATCCCTTTACAATATCTCTCTCACTTGCAGTTAAAAGCTCCATCGTTCCGACAAGAGAAGCAAAAACACCCCCACGGTCAATATCACAAACAATCAGAACCGGTGCACCAGCCATTTTAGCTATTTTCATATTTACAATGTCATGTTTTTTTAAGTTAATCTCTGCAGGTGAACCAGCCCCTTCAATCAAGATTATGTCATATTCTTTTGAAAGTCTGTTGTAACTGTCTCTAACCGATTTAATAGCCTCTCGCTTGTACTTATGATATTCAACTGCAGAATAGTTCCCAATAACTTTTCCCTGGATTATCACTTGGGCACCTATATCAGATTGTGGCTTTATCAGTATGGGGTTCATATCAACAGTTGGTTTAATCTCAGCAGCTTCAGCCTGAACAACTTGCGCACGCCCCATCTCACCACCATCCTCAGTAACATAAGAGTTTAAAGCCATATTTTGTGCTTTAAATGGTGCTACTGAATATCCTTCCTGTTTAAGTATTCTACAAAAGGCAGTAACAAGGAGGCTTTTCCCTACATGTGACCCGGTCCCTTGAACCATTAAAGCTTTTGCCAAAAAATTACTCCTTTGTTATAGGACGCAGAATTCTGCAGTTTTACATCGTTAGATAGTGAAACCCAGGATGGGCTATTGTAATTATAATGATTCTGGATACCGGATGCTTGATGCTTACTAGATACTGGATACTTGATACTGGATGCAAGATACAATATACAGGATTTATATAAGTTCTTATCCAGTATCCAGAAACCAGTATCCAGTATCATTTCAGTAGTCAAATCTAACGGGGCGAGCAGCGCAACAGAATAAGGAGCCACTCTTTTTTATCTAGTATCCTGCATCAAGCATCTAATGTTTTAGAGTTTCTCCCCAGGAATAAGGTTATCTTTGAAAAGCCGTGAAGAACCTTCATTGGCACAAAACTCTCCACACATGGTGCAGGTACGTTTGTCCTGCGGTTCGCGACTCCCTCTAATCTCGCGCGCATCTTCTTCAAAAAGGGCATATTTGAACTGCTTCTCCCAATCAGAATCTCTCCTGGCCTTGCTCATTTCTTTGTCTCTCATTCTTCCAGATTCTTTGTATTTATTCATATCACCAATGTATACAGCTATTTTGGCAGCTTTCACACCAACGCGCACATCCTCTACAGTTGGGAGTGCAAGGTGTTCAGCAGGTGTTATGTAACAGATAAGGTCTGCTCCGTAACGTGCTGAGCTTGCGGCTCCAATTGCTGAAGAGATGTGATCATAACCTGGCGTTACATCAGTAGCAATAGGACCCAACATATAGTAAGGTGCTTCGTTACTCATCCTTTTCTGCAAAATGATATTTGCTTCAATCTCATCAAGTGGAACATGTCCAGGTCCTTCCACCATCATCTGGCAACCCATTTTCCTGCCGATTTCAGCCAGTTCGCAATTAAGGATTAACTCCTGAACTTGTGCTCTATCAAACGAGTCATGAATAGCTCCAGCTCGAAGACCGTTACCCAGGGACAAAACAACATCATACTTTTTTAAGATAGATGCAACACGGTCAAACTTCTCATAGAGAGGATTCTCTTTATTATTAGACAACATCCAGCCTACCATGGATGTGCCGCCTTTAGACACCAAGCCGCCATATCGGTACCCTTGATTTCTCAGCCTTTCAATAGTATAGAGATTAATCCCACAGTGAATCGCCATAAAAGAGATGCCATCAGCACACTGCTTCTCAATTAAATCAAACAACATCTCTTCCGATAGTTTATTGGGATCACGATATTTTTTTGCAGCCTCGCAGAAGGCTTGATACAAAGGCACATTACCCACAGGAAGCTTAACGGCTGCAAGTACCTCGCGGCGGATGAGATCTAAATCTCCACCCACACTCAACTCCATTAATGTGTCTGCTCCACATTCCTCTGCAGCTATTGCCTTTTTGATCTCATTACCAATATCAATTATGTCTGAAGACGTGCCTATACTCGCATTGATTTTAGTTGATAACCCTTTCCCTATTCCCACCATCGTGCTTTTACGGTTAACATT
>WTBG01000009.1 GCA_013139225.1 Deltaproteobacteria bacterium | reverse complement strand
TCGATTACTAATCGATAAGGCTTATCTAAATATTTTTTTAAAGTAAAAACGTTCGATTGGGAAGGCTTTACAAGATCAATTACTAAACGCAGCGTCTTGCGGTCAAACTGACCAACTCTAATACGATGAACCACTGAATCCTCTACTTTTATTTTTCGATGGGTAAAAGTGGCTTTTGCTCCTTTTATATCGACTACAAATCTTGAAGGGCCTTTCAGTTCCAGGGTTTTATAGGAAATCGGTTGATCACTATCAACCACTATTCGGGTGTGATCAGGGGCAGTCCAGTACCTGACATCAGTAACTTTGAATAGAGCATATACCGAGGGGCAGTATAAAGAGAATATAAAAAATACCATCCCAAAAAAGGTTAAAGCTTTCTTCCTCACCTTCTCCTCGCAAATAACAAGATAATAATTTGGTGTAAATCCTTCGCTGTTTCTATATTAATCTAATCCTTTGAATATGTCAAACAGGTTATGGGCAGCAGCCCTATCCTGGATTAACAAGCGGATACAATTCGAATAAGACTCTATCACTTTTTCTTGCATATCCTATCGAAAGAGACAAAAAATTCTTTAGGCAAAAACAGAGGGCCATTAATAACTATTAATGCATCATTAAATAATACTGCTACATTTGACTTTTGGTCAATTCAAGTGCTATAATTCTTCTATGCATATTTCAAATACATTCATAAAAGGAATGGGTGGAAACTTTTTCCATTCGCACAAACCGCTTTCAAGGAAGAGGAGGATTCACATGAACAATAAGTTATTAAGAAAACCAACTCTCATTTTTTTGACCCTTACACTACTATGTTTTATACCCAATTATGTTTTTGCAGCGGATAGAGATGGTGACGGGATAGAAAACCAGAGTGACAACTGCCCCGGCATACCAAATGGCCCTCTGCTTGGCATTTGTACAGCAGGTGATGCAGGCAACCCCTGTACAAGTAATGAAGAGTGTGGAAGCGGTGGATTCTGTAGCATGGATCAAGAAGATAATGACCCGGACGGATTTGGGGATGTCTGTGATTTTTGTGAGGGGAATGGTAATTATGACACTGATGGAGATGGACTTTGTGATAGAGAAGACAACTGTTATTCGGTGCCCAATCCGGACCAGAAGGACAGTGATGGGGATGGCAAAGGGGACGTGTGCACCAACAATATCCCTATGTTTAACCGGTTTTCCTCTTTTAAAGGAAGCTATGAAGAAATGGGAAGGCAGGTGGCTCATACGTTTCCTGATATTATCATCTACGTAGCAGATGTCTTTTCGATTATCGGAGTAAACTCTCAAGTAGCACAAGGCTATTATGATGCCGTTGAAGATATCATTCCTGATAGCATTAAAGCACACATGCGGGGAATGGCGTTTGGTCTGACTGAGGTGAGGCCTTTCTCCTACGAGACATCCTGGGATATAGTTGTGGTTGGCAGCCTTTTCCTTAATGCACTGAAGATAGCTGACACTGCTGCATCAACAGAGCTACCTGGTTGCACGGCTTTCGCTGTTGCATCGGAAGCAGGAACCTTTTTATGCCACAATACGGATAACCAAAAAGGCAACGAGCACTTCGGTGCAGCAATGTACTTTGAGCCGAACAATGGTGACAACTCCTATATACACCTGTTTTCTCCTGCTTTCGTGGATGTGGGACTTGGTCTTAATGATAAGGGGTTGGGAATAACTTACAATGTTGGCAATCCCAACGTAAATGCCACCATAGGGTTGCCGGTTTTGTTTATGGTCCGTTATGTTATGGAAAAGGCCTCAACCTTGGAAGAGGCAACTGAATATTTCACAGATTTCATAGACAACGGGAATAACTATGGACATGGCGGGGCAATCTTCCTGCTGGTAGATTTCAAGGATTCTTCCATGGCAAAGATTCAGGTACGTTCAGAGAAAGTAAAAGTAACCTACGGAGAAGAATTAAAACCAGGAGTTACCTACATCTCCTCCACCAATCACTTTGATGAAGACTTTCGTGACGATCCGGAGTACTACTACGAATCTTCATGGAAAAGGTTTGAGAGACTTATGGAAATTCTACCACAGTTTGATACCTACGACCTTGAAACCTGCTGGACAATCCTCAGTGACCATGGAGACGGTGAGCCTAATAATAACACCATTTCCAGAAGTGGTTCGAGCACCGGTACGACATTAACCAATATTTTTACCGCTGACAAGGTGTACTACACCACGGGAATGCCGCATGAGTATCTGGATATTTATGGTGAACCTGTGGTTATAGACTTCAAATCCCAAATTATTCCAGACTGTTCCGTCATAGAAATCTATGGCGAATATGCGAAAGAAACGGAATGTTTAAGACATTTCAGGGATAACGTACTCAGAAAAACCCCTGAAGGTCAGGAACTAATCAAACTTTACTACCAGTGGAGTCCCGTAATGGTTAAGGCAATGAAGGAAGATACGTTATTTAAGGCAGAGATAAAGGCTATGATCGATGAAATTTTGCCCTTGATCAGATAGGTATAGAATTGGTTTTCCGGTTTTCCTCATGATTGTTGGATGCTGATATTCGATGCATATATACAGCCCGTTTTTTTACCCAGTATCAATAATCCATTATTTTTAACTACTTCATAACGGCTGCTGCTACCTCACCCACTAGTGCAGGATTATTCGCTACTTTGATTCCTGACCTTTCCCAGGCTGCCATCTTCTCCGCAGCAGTCCCTTTTCCACCTGAAATAATGGCTCCGGCATGCCCCATCCTTCTTCCAGGGGGAGCGGTTTGGCCTGCAATAAATCCTACCACCGGCTTCTTCACATGCTCTTTTACAAATTCACCTGCTTCCTCTTCCGCCGTACCACCTATCTCTCCAATGACAATGATGAGCTCCGTTCCGGGATCATCCTTGAATAAATCCAAAAGATCTACAAAGGACATTCCCACCAGCGGGTCACCACCGATACCAATACAGGTTGACTGGCCTATTCCTCTCTGGGTAAGCTGCCAGACTACTTCATAAGTAAGAGTTCCGCTCCGAGAGATGAGACCGACCGTTCCCTCTTTGTGAATCATCCCCGGCATTATACCAATCTTGCACTTCCCCGGGCTGATCAATCCCGGACAGTTAGGTCCGACAAGCCTGGTCTTCATCCCCTTAAGATAACTCTTTACTTTAACCATTTCCAAAACAGGAATGCCCTCCGTTATACATATAACCAGACCAACGCCTGCGTCGGCAGCTTCAACGATGGCATCTGCCGCAAACGGTGCTGGAACAAAAATGCAAGAGACACTAGCTCCCTCATTAGTAACCGCATCTTCCACCCGATTAAATACAGGGATACCATCAACGTCCTGCCCTCCTTTTCCCGGAGTTACCCCTGCAACAACCTTGGAGCCATAGGCTACCATCTGCCTGGTATGAAAGCTTCCCTCACTTCCTGTTATTCCCTGAACAACCACCCTTGTATTCTCATCAACTAAAATGCTCATAACTTCTTCACCTCTCTCTAGTGCGTAAACAAATCAGAAACCAGTTTAATTCCCTAATCTCTTAACTCTTCAATCCTTGAATCCCTCAGTTCTTCATCGTTTTTGTAATACCTGCAACCTTATCTGCTGCATCACGAAAATTCATAGCCACTTCAAACTTAAGCCCTGACTCTTTCAGTATCTTCCTTCCCTCTTCTACATTCGTCCCTTCCAACCTTATAATCATGGGAAGTTTAAGCTCCATTTTCTTTGCTGCCTCCACAATGCCGGTCGCTACTCGGTCACACCTTAAGATTCCTCCAAAAATGTTAATCAACACTAATTTAACACTCTCATCTGCCAATAGAATCCTGAAGGCATTTTCTACCTGTTCAGCAGATGCCCCTCCACCTACATCCAGAAAATTGGCAGGACTTCCCCCTGCCAGCTTGATAATGTCCATGGTTGCCATAGCTAG
>WTBG01000235.1 GCA_013139225.1 Deltaproteobacteria bacterium | reverse complement strand
AACATGCTTTTCCTTAAGTGCACCCCTGCGACGGAGTTTTACTACCACTGATGCTGTAGGTTGCTGTTCGTCTTCCAAAAATATGGTTTTCTCTGGAAGGGTAATATGCACTCTTGATTGCTCTACTGCTGCAAACTGGTTGATGGTACGAGCAAGCTCTCCCTGAAGTGCGCGCTGGTAATTCAATTTCTGCACAAATGCGGTAGTACCCAAATCAGTTCTATCAAATATCTCAAAGCCTACACCCCCTCCGGAGGGAATCCCCCTACTGGCCATATCCAATCTGAGATCATAGACTCTGTCAGACGGAACCATAACTGTTTTCCCATTGGCAGATAAGCGAAAGGGGATCTTCTGATCTTTCAGCTCTTCTACCACCATGCCCGCATCCTCCATACTGAGATTAAAGTATAAGGGCCGATAATCTATTCTATTAGTCCAGACAATCAAAAGAATAATCCCCATCAGGGTAGATGAAGCAATGCTTGCTACCGCTACCTTTTTCGCAAACGGGAGCATTTTAAAATTGGCTTGTACCTGAGTAATAAATTGCTTTAAAAATTCAAACATTTTTATCCCTCACTTTTACTGGATGCTGGATCGTTTTAATTATCACAGCTAATAGTTTACCGCTGAGATCGCAAAGCACGCAGAGGAGTAAAGAACAATTAATCATTAATCTCTGCGACCTCAGCGTTCTTTGCGGTTAGACGAAACCGCTTTAAACCTGCATTCTCATAACATCCTGGTAGGCTTCAATAATTTTGTTTCTAACTTCCATCATCAACCGGAAGGAAATATTGGCTTTCTCCATGGCAATCATAGTCTCATGCAGGTTTTTAGATTCACCTGCGACTAACTGTTCAATAGATCTATCTGCCTCATTTTGTAACTGGTTCACTTCTTCCATAGAATTCTTCAACAACTTTCCGAAAGAATCACCATTAACACTGGATTCCTCTTTCCTTCCTAATGATAGGGGGATTAATGACTTTAAGTTTGACTCGATGGTTATATCTTTCATATTGCCCTTATCTCCTTTAAAATTTGCAGTTTATCAACCTTTTTTACCTGCCTATCTCTAAAGCTTTCGCTGCCATACTTTTAGTCGCATTAATAACAGCCACATTAGCTTCATAAGAACGGGTAGCAGATAAAATGTTCACCATCTCTTCCATAACATTGATATCAGGCATTCCAACATATCCTGATGCATTGGCATCAGGATGTTGAGGGTCATATATCATCTTGGGTGGCCTTCTATCAATGATGACATCAACTACCTCAACTTTCCGAAGATTTTTCTCCATTTCAGAATTAAGCACCTCACCGAAATTATCTGTAACCGGTTGAGAGGAAAAGACCACCTCCCTCCTGCGATATGGACCACCTTCAGGTGTATTGGTTGTATTTATATTAGCCAGGTTACTTGAAATTACGTCCAGTCTAAGTCTTTGAGCACTTAAAGCAGAAGAACTAATATTAAGAGCAGTTAAAAAATCCATTTTACCTTACCTCGCTGATAGCTGTTAAAATTCCTCTCAATTTTTTAGATGTTATCTGAGCTGCTGTGTTATAATACAAGCTGTTCTCTGCCAATTTCGCCATCTCCTTGTCGAGATCCACTGTGTTACCATCAAGTCGATGGACAGCATCATTAGTGGGAACCAACCGCCCTCCCTTTATATTACCTATTTCTAAAGGCAAATGTCTTTCATTGGTTTTTATTAAAGGCATGCTTCCCTTTCTACCAGCTGCTTTTTTGAGTTCATCTGAAAAACGTAAATCATGCCCCTTATACCCGGGTGTATCAATATTGGCGACATTAGTGGAAAGTATAGAGTGCCTTTCCGATTGGAAATCCAGTAATTTCTCTAACATTAGAATAGTAGAATTAAATAATGCTTCAGGCGGCACAATCATTTCCTCCTTTTAAAATATTATCAATTGAGATTCATCAAATAAATATTCATGCAAATCATATACCAGAACAAATACAAAAATTGTAGCGAACCTAATCAAGATTCTGCCTTTCTAAGACAACTATTTCTTTAAAAGCAAAGTGTTACGGGTTGAGAAAGGTTAATTTTAGGCATTTTAGTTCACTTTACACTTTAGTCACTTTCTCTTACTCTCAGTAAGCTGTAAAATTCCCGAGATGTTAAATCTGCATCCCTCCCTGCCTCTTATAGTCACTCAATTTGTTCCTTAGCGTTCTGATGCTTATCCCCAGTGCTTTAGCGGCATGAGTCCGGTTTCCTTCTAATTCTTCAAGTGTTCTTAATATTAAATCCTGTTCCATCTCCTTCATTGAACGCGTCCCTCTATGAATAACCCCTTTCACCTTTCCATCTTCACTCACCTCTTCCATAATGATTTGCTCCGGCAACAAGACTTCATCTCTGTGAAGGAGGACTGTTCTTTCAATCACATTTTCTAATTCTCTCACGTTCCCTCTCCACTCACAGTTTTTAAAGGCCGTGAAAGCCTCCGGAGAAACCCGGGGGGCTACCTTCTTACACCTTAGACTATGTTTCTCAACAAAATGTTCTACCAGCAAAGGGATGTCATCCCTCCTCTCCCTTAAAGGAGGGATCTTTAAAGGAATAACATTTAATCGATAAAAGAGATCTTCCCTGAATTTACCTTCCTCAACTGCCTGTTTTAAGTCAACATTAGTGGTGGCAACAGCCCTTATATCTACGGGGACAGGTTCTTTACCTCCTACCCTGTCAATCTCAAACTCCTGCAACACTCTCAGGAGTTTTGCCTGAAGTTTAAGACCCATTTCACTTACCTCATCTAAGAGAATGGTACTTCCATCAGCCAGCTCAAATTTCCCCAGTCTTCTGCTGACAGCACCCGTAAAGGCACCTTTCTCATACCCAAAGAGTTCGCTCTCCAGAAGATCCTCCGGAATAGCAGCACAATTAACTGCAACAAACTTCTTTTCTCTTCGCTCACTATACTGGTGAACATATCTGGCAAACAGTTCTTTGCCCGTCCCACTTTCTCCCTGGATGAGGACAGTAGATTTACTTAAGGCAATGCTCTTAACTAAATCAATTAGCTTTATCATCCGTGAATCTCTGGTTATAATTTCCTTCTGCTTCTGGCCATCTTTGACAGGGGTCTCCTTATTTCTACCATTCGCCAGTGCCCTTTTAACAACCGCATCCAGTTCTTCGAATGAGAAAGGTTTCAAAATATAATCTGCCGCCCCTTTCTTCATAGCTTCCACGGCATTGTTTATAGTTCCATAAGCAGTAATCATAATCACCGGGATTTGTGGTAGAACTTTCTTAATCTCCAGCAGAATCTCCAACCCGTTCATCTTTGGCATTTTTACATCTGTGATAACCAATTTAAAGGAGGTAGATTGAACCTTCTTCAGGGCATCATATCCATTTGAAATACAGTCAACCAGATGGCCACTTCTGGAAAGCGCTTCACTAAGAGCAATGCGCATGCTTCCCTCATCATCAATAACTAATATTGGTCTCTTCTCTGTTTTATCCAGCACGAATCAATCTCTTCTTTCTTCTTTTCCCACCAAAGGTAGGGTAATGGTAAAAGTTGATCCCTGGCCATCACTGCTTTCGGCTTCTATCATCCCGTCATGAACCTCGATAATGCTATGCACGATTGCCAGACCCAGCCCCGTACCCTTTTCTTTAGTGGTAAAAAACGGATTAAAGATTTTTCCCTTATCATGATCGGATATTCCCACACCGGAATCAGCAAACCTTATCTCCAGGCAGCCTGTTGCATTGGGAAATTCCAGACCGTTATCAACTATCTTAGTGGAAACAATCAACTCACCACCCTGTGGCATAGCCTGAATGGCATTCCAAACCAGGTTTAGAGATACTTGTTTTAATAACTCCAGATCACCCAAAATAAGGGGGTCAAAAGAATCATACTTTTTGATGAACTCAATCTGCCTCTGTTTGAGCGAAGGGAGAATAAAAAGGATAGATTCATCGAGAAATGCATGGATATTAACCTTTTTAAAAACCGGGTGTTGAGGCTTGCAAAAGAGCAGAAGATTATTAATGATATAATCTATACTTTTCACTCCAGCTAAAATATGGTCCGTAAGTTTTTTCTTGTCTTCGTCGCTTCCTACTTCCCTTTTAAGCAGTGAAGCAAGCAATTCAATGCTGCCCAAGGGATTCCTCACCTCGTGGGCAATACTCACTGCGATCTCACCCATAGCCGCTAATCTATTATTGCGCTCTGCCTTTTCCTCTAACTTCCTGAGTTTTGTAACTTCCTGGAAGATGATTACATTATCTTCCAACTCCTTTCCTTTCTCTTTTAAGGGAGTGACCGAGAATTTTACCCGCACTTCGCTCCCATCCCTTCTTTTCAGTTTAAATTCTCCCTCGGACTTTATAGAATCTCCAGCAGGAAAGACTCTTGTGAAGTCATCGGGAAGGAGTGGTTTTATTGTCTGGTTAAAATATTTCCCTTCAACTTCTTCTCTAGCAATTCCTGTGATCCGTTCCGCTGCCCTGTTAAAAGTTTTAATTTCCCCTTTCCCATCAACCACTACTACTCCGCTCTTCAAACTCTCCAATATATTATACAGATACTCTTCATCCCGCTCTCTTTCTCTCAGGTTGAGTTCAAGTTGTTCATTCTTCTCCTCTAATTCAAGATTGAGCATGTCTATGCGTTGCTGCAGTTGTTGATAGGAATCTTGAAGTCTCGAAGCCGACAGATCAAAATGATAAAGGGCCTGGTTCAGCGTAGATATTTCTTCTTCTCTTCTCTTAAACTGTGGATCTTTGTCATTCATTTGCTTTCCACTTATCTTCTCATACATTTTTTTGTTCCAACCCGTTTAGATAGCATTTCAGTGTACCAGGTGTTCACGGTTTTTCTCTTCCCACTCCAGATTTCTAATGTTTTCATCAATCGCTCTTTCCCAAAAGGGTTCTCTCTTCCCCTCACTTACAAGTTTTCTTAGAGATTCAATCTCAATCTTTCCCTTTCCTGCCTTTCGATATCCAGCTGCAATGCGATATAATGCCCATTGGGTACGATCGTCTTCCGGGTAAAGTTGAGCTGCCTGAGTATAGACCTCGACAGAGTCCAGATATCTTTGGTTTTGGTATAAACAGTCGGCCAGCCTAACATAACTTTTTATCACAAATTCATCTTCCACCTGATCTTTCTCCAAATTCTCAGCCGCCTGGATAGCCTTTCTGTATGCCTCAACACTCAAGGGAATATCACCCATGTTTTGATAACATTCTCCCAAACAGAAAAATCCTTTTATATCTCGAGGAATTCTCTGTTCACCTTCTAAAGCCGTGAGGTAAGTAAGTTGAGCCTTTTCATAACTTCCCTGTTGAAAATAACTATCCGCAAGACCATGAAAAGCAAGCTTACGATACCCACTTTTAGGAAAATCTTTTATCAGCTTTTGAAACACCTTATTTGCTTTGGCGTACTTTTTCTCAAGCACGTAAATCTCTCCCATTCTAAGGATGAGTGCATCTTCCGGATAATTCCTGGGATAGATCCGTCTTGCCTTTTTATATATTTCCAAAGCATCCTCGTACAATCCTGCCTGGCGAAAGCTATCCCCCACCTGGAAAAGGGTCTTTGTATTTTTAATATCATCAAGAAAAGGATCTTTATTTTTCCGATATGTATCAAAGATAAAATAGTACTTTCCTTCCGAAAAATAAGAGTCAATCAACTTACAAAGTATTTCCTGTACATTATAAAAAGCCTTCCTGGAAAGATCGCTATCAGGATAATCTTCTAATATAGCTTTCAGAGAAACAATTGCCTCCTGATATCTTTTTTGTTCTGAGAATGCAAATCCCTGTTTATATAAAGCTTCTTCTGCAAGATCCGTCACTGGATATTTTTCAATAACCTGCTGGTAAACTTTTAGAGGCTCAAGGTACTGATTATAGTTGAAAAAGCCCGGGTTATTCACACCTATATCAGCCATTTTAATTTCACTTATCAGAGCACCTTTGCTTGCAGGATATAGAAGACCATTTTGCGAATAAATCTTAAGTGCTTCCTCAACTTTCTCTTCCATCTGGTAGGTATCCCCAATCTTGGCTAATATAATATGGTTATAATCTTCTTTTGGAAAAACGTTTAACCCCAAAAACAAAACAGACCTTGCCTTTGCGCAATCTCCGTTTTTTAAATAAGTCAATCCTAATGAAAATAGGGTCTCCGGAGATAAACCGGAATAACCTGCCCATCGATTCAGAGCTTCCTCATAGCTTTTTCGAGCTTTACCATACTCTTTTAATCCCACATAACAATCTGCTATTCGGAAAACAGCTTGTCTCAAATGATTACTCTGGGGATACTTTACCATAAAGTCCTGAAATAAATTTTTCGCTTCATCAAATTCATCATTTTGGAAGAGGTTCTCTGCCATCCAAAAACGTGCATCAGGGATACATTCGGCATAGGGATGACCATCCATCAACAACTTATAGCTCTCATCTGCTTCATAATGGTATTTCATCTTTCTATAACTGTTGGCCAATCGAAACAACCCCAAGGGTACATCTTTAAAGTCAGGATAGAGCGCCAATGCTAACTGAACGGCACTTATGGCAGGTTGATAACTAGATACGTCACCTTCCTCCGCAAGGTAGAAATAGCAATCACCGATTAAAAACGAGACATCATCAGCTAATTCACTGCGGGGATAGTTATCCATGTAATAACGAAGATTAGACAGCGCCTCCTTATATCTCTTCTGCTTATAGAGCTCTTGAGCTGAATCGTATACTCTCCTTTCCTCTTCGCTAACTGATTTTCTTTCTCCTCTTCCTGTATACCCTATACTGATGGTTGTAGTGGTGGATGTAACTAAACGTACTATATCTTCACTTTTTATCTCCTTATTTTTAACTACACTCTCTTTCTCTGCCTCCACTTCTATATTTTCTTCTTTAATTTCCCTTTCATCTGCAAACGGATCAAGTTGAGACTGCACCTTTTCAGTGGTTACAGTACTCTCACCTTTTCCAGCCATTCCCTTAATAGATTCCACCTCACTTTTAACCTCATCCTTCTTTATGATTCCATCTATTTCTTTACTTGCTTTCTCAGTCTCTTCCCACTCTATAAAAGTTGGTGAAAAAGCAAGAGCAAAAGACTCATCCTTAAGAGGTGTAATAGAAACCTCAACCTGCCTTCTCCTATCTACTAATTTCTCCTCATATTTATATTGAGGATATATACTACAATCCCGGTAAGAATATCCTTCCGGGAAAACAAAGCGATACAAAGCCTTGTCAACCGGAACCAGCCAGCTTCCAACCCAATAAGCCCCAAAGTAGTTTTTCTCCTCTTTAATTGTTATAGCATTAGGAAGCCTAAAGCGAATAATCACCACCTGCTCACCTTCAGTGACGCTTGGAAAGTACCAGCTTATTTTGCTATACCTCTTCCCGCTATTAGAAACATCGAATCGCAGTGGCTTACCTTCCCCATCTGTTATCTGAACCGCCTCAATTGGTCTTGCTTCTATATATTTCTTACCCTCTCTTTTCAACTTTCCCTCAATCTGATAGGTGATTTTTAGCTCAACCTGAATATCCCTGAACTCATCTTTAGAATTGGCAATGACCTCAAAGGTAGCTTCATACAGGGAGAGAGAAGTAGAGGCAATTGAATTAGAAGTGTGTGTTATGAACAGACAAAACAGACTAATAAGTAAAACCGTTATTTTCGCGTCCATCATCAATTCCATCCTGATAACGAAAGTATTGTTCAATTGATGTTACAAGACTTTAGATATAAATGTGTCCGTCAATTATTTGACCTAGTTATAGTCATTCAGACATCAATTTGACAATCTCGCTTAAACTTCACTTTTTATATCTATCTAGATTTAGAGACAATTT
>WTBG01000215.1 GCA_013139225.1 Deltaproteobacteria bacterium | reverse complement strand
GAAAGGAATAGTTTTTCTAAGCACCGACTGCACCTCCCACTCAATAAGTTTAAATACAAAACTATAGAATTGAGGAATTTAAGAATTTAGGAATTGCGAATTGAGGAAATTACTAAATTCCTTAATTCCTGAATCCCTAAATTTCTTATAGTTTAATATTCGGATTTTGCATGAACATGACTTTTCGTTCAGGCACTAGCTCGGTTATATAGAGGGCAAATGTATATCGACCTTCACATTCATACGACTGAATCAGACGGCACCTTAACACCTTCCCAGGTTGTGCGCTACGCCAAAGAGAAAGGCCTAAAGGCAGTTGCCATCACCGACCATGACACCATCCATGGAAACGAAGAAGCCATTAAGGAAGGGATAAGTGCGGGTGTCGAGGTTATCCCCGGTGTAGAAATCAGTGTGGACTACTCTCCGGGAACCATGCACATGTTGGGCTACTTTATCACTTCAGAAGATCCCATTCTAAATGAAAAACTTGCCCTCCTCCAGGACAGTCGAGCGGATAGAAACCCCAGGATTATTGAAAAACTTAACAAACTGGGGCTTTCCTTAACGTATGATGAGGTGGTTCAGGTTTCAGGAGGCGGACAGGTAGGAAGGCCACATATGGCTCAAGTACTGATGAAAAAAGGGTATACCAAAAGCATCAAGGAAGCCTTCGATAAATATTTGGGGAAAGGGGCACCTGCCTATCTTGACAAATTCAGACTCAGTGCTGTAGAGGCTATCACTATGATCACTGATGCCGGAGGTATTCCCGTCCTTGCTCATCCTTTCACTCTCTACTGCAAGAGCTCAGATGAACTGGATGCTTTGGTAAAAAAACTTGTTAATCAAGGTCTACAGGGCTTAGAAGTCTATTACTCTGAACACGACGAAAGAAAGACGTCATCCTATAAACTGCTGGCAAAACGATACAATCTAGCCATCACCGGTGGAAGTGATTTTCATGGAAAAAACATAAAAGGGATTGACCTGGGAACAGGCAGAGGGAAGTTAAAGATACCTTACACTGCATTAGAAAACCTAAAAACCATCTGGGAGGAAAAACGTAAGTGATGTTAAGTGCATTTCGGGGGAAAACACGGGGGAAAGACAAAGTATTGGTAATAGGCCTGGATGGTGTACCCTGCAGGATTATTAAAAACTTCATCAAAATGGGTATTATGCCCTACATGGGCAAGCTAAGCCAGCAGGGAACCATGCGGGAAATGATATCTTCCATCCCTCCTGTATCTTCTGTTGCATGGACCAACTTCTTTACAGGTGTAAATCCCGGCAAGCACGGAATCTATGGTTTCATGGAAAGGAAGCCTGACTCCTACGATATCTATTTCCCAAACTCCACCCACATAAAATCCCCAACCCTCTGGGACATTCTCTCTCAAGAAAACAAAAGAACCATAGCCATCAACATACCTCAAACCTACCCGGCTCAACCTTTAAATGGCATGCTCATATCCGGATTCGTCGCTCTTGATTTAGAAAGAGGGGTCTATCCCTCCACCATTTACCCAAAGCTCAAAAAGATGGATTACCGAATCGACGTAGACTACCGGAAGGCGGCAGAAAAGAAAGAGGAATTTTTCCAGGACCTTTTCTATACCCTTGATAAACGAAGAGAGGCCATCCTCCATTTCCTCAAAGGAGAAGACTGGGATCTTTTTATTGCCACTTTCACTGGCACGGACCGTCTCCACCACTACTTCTGGAACGATCTTGCGGATACCGAAAGCCCGTATCATCAGAAATTCCTTGAATACTACCAGAAACTCGATACGATTATTAAAAAGATTGTATCTTCTATAGGGAAAGAAGTTAATCTAATTATTCTGGCTGACCATGGATTCACGCTTTTAAAGAAAGAGATCTATCCTAACACCTGGCTTAAAGAAAATGGGTATCTAAAACTTAAAAAGGAGCCACCTGAATCTCTGGCAGATATTGATCCTTCATCAAGAGCTTTTATTCTCGATCCGGGTCGGGTCTTTATCAACCTGAAAGGGAAAATGCCTAATGGGTGCGTGGAAGCGGGTTCTGAATATGAAGCTCTCTTAAAAGAACTCACCCGTGAATTTCTTAAAGTAGAAGGTATTGACAAGGTGTTTAGAAAAGACGATCTCTATTCGGGAAGTTACCTGGAGCAGGCACCAGATATGGTTCTCCTTTCTGAATCACGCTATGATATAAAGGGCTCTTTGAGTAAGGAAAATTTATTCGGGAAAGAGAGATTCTCCGGAATGCACACTCACAACGACGCGCTTTTCTATATCAGGGGATTAAACTCTAATCGAGAGAAAATCTATATAATCGATCTGGCCCCCACCATCCTTGATTTTCTAGGATTACCCATCCCTTCTCATATGGACGGCGTCTCTCTCATCCAAAATACTAAATCCCCCAATCCCTAAATTTTGACGATTGGTTTAAGCTGCCTATGCTTGAAAACCTCACAATTAGATATTGCAAAAAGAAAGCTATGTATCAATGGTCTGGGCCAGGGAGCAAAGAAAGTGACTAAAGTTTAAAGTGAACTAAAGTGCCTAGATTTAAATTCCCTTAATACACACCTCGCAACCGCAGTATAGTAGCTTCGCCCATGTAGAATTTGCAAAGCATTCCACAGGGCAAGCACTATACGGGGAATGCCCACAATCTATTTCTCATCCTTCAATCTTCTACAATCCGCAATCCGAGATCCAAAATCCAAAATCATTTTAGTTCCCTTCCTGTCAATCTTCTAAATGCTTCCAGATACCTTTCACTGGTCTTCTTGATAATATCTTCTGGTAGGTGTGGTGCGGGTGGATTCTTATCCCAGTTAAGAGTGAGGAGGTAGTCTCTTACAAATTGCTTATCAAAACTCTTCTGAGCTCCGCCTGGTTTATACTCATCTAAAGGCCAGAAACGAGAAGAATCAGGAGTGAGCACCTCATCAATTAAGATCAACTCACCATTTAATAATCCAAACTCAAATTTTGTATCAGCGACAATAATGCCCTTTGCTCGAGCCATCTCACTCCCTTTCTTATAAAGAGATAGACTCACTTCCTTTGCCCGTTCTGCCAGCTCTTCCTCCACCATCTCTTGCGCTTTTTCAAAAGTGATGTTTTCATCATGCTCACCGGGTTCAGCTTTGGTTGCCGGGGTAAAGATAGGTTCCTCAAGTGGCGATGATTCCCCAAGACCTTCTTTGATAGGTATGCCACAAATAGAACCGCTCTGCTGATAATCCTTCCAGCCAGAACCAGCAAGATAACCTCTCACCACACACTCCACAGGTAGTGGAGCTGCCTTTTTCACCAGCATACTTCTTCCCTTAAGACTGGTCTCGTATTTTTGGCACACAGGTGGAAAATCCCCCGTATCGATAGAAATAAGGTGATGCGGGATTAAATCCCCCATCACCTCAAACCAGTAGGCAGACATCTGAGATAGCACCTTTCCTTTAAAGGGGATACCTTCAGGAAGTACCACATCAAAAGCTGATATCCTGTCTGTAGCAACAATGAGCAGCATATTGCCAAGATCGTAGATATCACGCACTTTGCCTCTGCTTAAAAGCTTTATATCCTCAAAGTCTGTAGAGAGCACTACAGTTTCACTCATATCTCTTCTCCATCCTCACTGATCACTTCTTCCCTAGCCTCTTTTAAAATCTTCTTCCCTGCCTTCACTCCTTCCTTAAATGCCTTTTTATTCATTTCAATAAACCGTTTAGGGACTCGGCTCAAGACAGCTTTTTCCATTGAATCCTTAGAAATAATGGGGAAGATCTGGGTTATTGCCCCCAGCGTAATGATATTGGCTACATTCTCTCTACCAAACTTTTCACGTGCAATTTTGGAAAAAGGAATGGCATAGATATTTGGACCGCTCACCTCCGAAACATAGGTACTATCAACTAAGAGTACTCCCCCTTTTTTAAGGCTGGGCAGATTTTCCTCATAAGCACTTTGACTCATAGCCAGCAAAAAATCGAGTTCTGATGCTTTAGGATAGAATATTTCTTCATCACATATCACCACATCCGATCGGCTAAATCCACCCCTCGCCGCAGCCCCATATGCCTGGGTCTGCACAACCTCTTTGCCCTCATGAATCCCTGCCGCCTCTGCCACAATAATCCCCGCAAGTATGATTCCCTGACCACCAAGTCCTGCCAGTCTTACCTCATAGTATTCTGCCATTATCCTTCTCCCTTTTCCTGAACCCTACTGACCAGCCGTGCATACTCTTCACAATACTCTGGTTTTTCCTCATCCACAAAGACCCCTGTCAGGAATTTTCCTTTTAGCTCTTCTTCAGATAATCCTCCTGCCTCCTCTACTTCAAGGGCATGTTCCTCCTGCCACTTCAGCATATCAGTTGCAGAACCTAAGCGGTTGTACCTCCCATATATGGGAGGGCACTGGGTTATGGCATCTACAACAGAAAATCCCTTCTTCCTAATAGCCTTTTCCATCAGTTCATCAAGCTGATCAACCTGAAAGGTAGTCCCCCTGGCTACAAAACTCGCCCCTGCCGCCCCTGCCAGTTTAACGATATCAAAAGAAGCTTCAATGTTTCCTGCTCTGGCAGTAGAAGCAACCATGCCTAAAGGAGTGGTGGGAGAAAACTGACCGCCCGTCATCCCATAGATATAGTTATTATAAATAATGGCTGTAATATCCATATTCCTTCTAGCTGAATGAATGAAGTGGTTTCCCCCAATAGCCAAGGCATCTCCATCACCCATCACCACCAATACTGTCATCTCAGGCCGAGCCAATTTCAAACCGGTAGCGAAGGTCAAGGCTCTCCCATGTGTAGTATGCAAGGTATTAAAATCAACGTAGGTTGAAGCTCGCCCGGAGCAGCCAATCCCTGAAACAACAGCCACCTGATCTTTATCTAATCCTATGGCATCGATTGCCCTTAGCATGGAGCCCAGAACTACCCCATTTCCACAACCTGGACACCACATCAGGGGAAACTTCTTCTCAGTACGAAGATATTTATAGATACCCTCTTTGTCATCAGTCATTATAACTCTTCCTTTCTTCTGTATAACAAACTTAGCTTAAGTTTTACTTTAGCAACTCACAAAAACAGATTTAACTTCAATAAGTTATAGAAATTACAAGATGCTGGCTATAGAACTTCTTCAATCTCCTGCGGTGTTATCAACTCTCCGTCAACCCTTCCCAGCCTTACTACTTCTTTCCTGCCTGCATTTACTCTTAAGACTTCTCTATAAATCTGACCCATATTCATCTCAGGAACGATGAGCTTTTTCGCCTTCTTAATTACCGGTTCTAATGCTTTACCAGGGAAAGGCCATAAGGTAATTAACCGAAGAAGTCCAACCTTTATCCCCTTCTTTCGTAAATTTCTCACAGCCTGTTTTGCTGTTCTTGCTACACAACCATAGGCAACTATAACAATATCCGCATCATCAACCATATCATATTCATAGAGCTGGATATCTTTAAGGCCTAAGGTAATCTTCCTGAATAACCGTTCGATACTTGCCTTAATCTCATCTTGCTTGGAAGTAGGGAATCCCATCTCATCATGGGTAAGACCAGTGATATGGTAACGATATCCCTCTCCAAAATTGGCCATGGGAGGAATCCCTGTTTTGTTGTCCTCAAATGGTTTATACCAGTGGGGGGG
>WTBG01000055.1 GCA_013139225.1 Deltaproteobacteria bacterium | reverse complement strand
CAATAGCGAATATGGATTTAATTCAACTATTACAATCCATGAAAGATCAAGGTGCTTCCGACATGCATCTTCACGCAATGTGCCCACCCATATTGCGTATTGAGGGAAAGCTATTACGCACTGATGATCCACCCTTGTCAATTGAAGAAGTAGATACTATTGCCCAATCCATCATGAACAATATCCAAAAAAAGGGGTTTCAGGTCAAGCACTCAGCTGATACTTCTTATTCTGTTCGGGGATTGGGTAGATTTAGAGTCAGTATATTTCGCCAAAGAGGAACAACTTCACTGGTCTTTAGAAATATTCCATTTGCCATTCCCACTATTGAATCACTAAACTTACCACAGTCGATAAAATCTTTTTGTAACAAACCGCAAGGATTGGTACTGGTTACCGGACCAACTGGTTCTGGTAAATCTTCAACTCTCGCCGCCATGGTACAAGTTATCAATGAAACGAGAAATCTTCACATTATCTCTATAGAAGATCCCATTGAATATCTTTTTAGAAACAAGAACTCTTTTATCACTCAGCGGGAAGTTGGAATTGATACTCCGAGTTTCTCCCATGCTCTAAAAGACGCCCTTCGCCAAGACCCTGACGTAATACTCATCGGTGAAATGAGAGATATTGAAACCACTTCCATTGCCATGAATGCAGCAGAAACAGGGCATCTTATTCTCAGTACCATGCATTCCAACAATACTTATGAGGCAGTTTCACGTATCATAGACATGTTTTCCAAAGATCAGCAAAACCAAATAAAAATTCAGCTCTCCAACGTATTGCTTGGTGCTATCTCTCAAAGATTAATCAAAAGTGTCAATGGGAATGGAAGAATACCGGCAATTGAAATCCTCATTGGAACACCGGCAATCAAGAAAATGATAGCACAAAGCCAGTACAAAGACATTCTTGATCAGATTGAAAAATCTGTGGTTCACTACGGCATGCAGTCTCTAGAACAATCCCTCATCGCCTTACTGGCAAACAAGATGATAACCTCGGAAGAAGCTAGGAATGCTACTTTAAGACAGGGGGAATTTGATTTAATGCGAGAGCAGCTTGGTATTAGTGAAAAGGGTGGTTTTTGTTTTTTGCAGTAACTATTAAATATTTCTGGAGGTAAAATTATGGCTCAAGAATCCTATGCTGATTTCTCGATTATTCAAAAATATCTCGATCAGAAAAGACATCACGATGAAGAAGCCATAAAACACCAAGACAAGATAGCAGAACTGGAGAATACTATTAATACGCTAAGGGATGAATCAAATGCTAAGGATCAAGCCATCAGTCAACTAAACAATCAATTAGAGGAAAGTAAATCTCAACTCAAGGAAAAAGATAAAAACTTGCAGGAACTGAGTATTCAAATACACCGATTAAAAAAACAGATTGAACAACCACAATTAGAAACAAGAGAACAGGTCACTGAAGAACATATGAATAAAAAAGCTAAATTCGGATTTTTAAAAAAGTAAGATATCAAAATTAATCGTATTACATACCTTCCTTAATTAGCTCCTCTAACAAACCACGTTGTTTCTTATCCAGTTTTCTCGGTATTTTCACAATAATCCGAACATAGAGATCGCCCATTCCCTTATTTTTAAAGTGCGGGAGGCCATATCCTTTCAATCTAATTTTACTATGACTTTGAGTGCCTGAAGGAACTTTTATTTTGCACTCCTTCTCGAGGGTGGGTACTTCAATGGTCGATCCCAGTACTGCTTGAGTAAACTGTATTTCTTTATCCAGATGGAGATTACTCCCTTCTCTCCTGAAAACAGGATGGTCATTCACAGATATTTTAATATATAAGTCTCCAGATAGACCTCCAGCATTACCTTTCAGCCCTTTCCCAGGAATTCTCAGTTTTTTACCAGTACTTATCCCGGGAGGAATTTTAACATTTACCTTTGCTAACTCCCCATTTTCCTTACGAAAAGCAATTTGTTTAGACGTTCCTGAAGCTACTTCCTCTAAAGTTAGAGAGAGATCATACACTAAATCAGCACCCTTTCTGGCGGATGTATGCGCTCCCTGTGTTGCTCCATAGGAATTACTAAAACCCGATTGTGTATAGGCATTGAAATAGTCCTTAAAACTTGCTTTTTTAGAGGTCCTTCTACTACCACCGAAGAGAGTACTAAAGACATCCTCTGTTCCAAAGCCAGCATCCTTAAACATATCACTAATATCAAATCCCTTAAAAATATCTTCCTGGGTATACCGTCTCCGAAATCCTGCATGTCCAAAGCTGTCATATTCCTGCCGCTTCTTCTTATCGCTTAAAACAGCATAAGCCTCACTAACCTCTTTAAACTTCTCCTCAGCCTCTTTATTCGACTGGTTCCTGTCAGGATGGTACTTCATAGCCATTTTACGGTATGCCTTTTTTATCTCTTCATCAGAGGAATTTTTTTTAAGACCCAATACTTTGTAATAATCTCTTTTCGCAGTCATATTTTCTCAATCAATTTTCATACGATTCTTTAATAAGTTTGTTTAGAAACCCCTCAGGATTTCTGATTGCTTCCTTTGTTATCATAAATCCATTCTTGCCAGTTTTTTCTTTTACGAGCTTTAGACCCTGCTGGTAATTTTTAAATATAACGTTACACAACTCGTCTATAGGAGTCTCTTCTTCTAATGCCATTTCTAATAATTGATCAACAGCGCGTTCTTCAAAGCTAATTTTTATCCCGCTTTCTTTAAAAAACGTTTTTTCATACTTCCTTACAGTTTCGTCCATTGAAAGTATTTCCTCAAGAACTACACCGAGTTCGATCCCTGTCTTAACGACTCTCTCAACAATAAGGTGTAGGCGTGTACCTTTTAAAAAAGGTATAAACCTTTCCGGGAAGTTGCTTTTTTGTTTCTTAATATATTTCTTTAGCTCCGTCTTCTCTTCCCTTATTACCTTGTTGTATCGTGCTTTTTCATCCTTTCCCTCTCCACCCTTCAAAAGCAACTCAATTTCTCTTTCGGGATTATCAACTATTTCTTTAGTCACAAGCAATCTTTTAATGGTAGTCGATGGAAGCTTTTTCTCAAACTTCATCAATGCTTTTTCAACTACACTAACCAATCCACGGGCTCCGGTATTTTGTTCGAATGCTCTCTCTGCCAATTTATAAAGGGCTTTATCTTCAAAACGGAGGTCGATACCATAAGCTTTAAAATCCCATTTTTTCCCATTAATAACCTCACTATTGCGATTCTTCAGTATCTGGTACAAATCACTGACATCCAACTTACTAAATACAGTAAGCACTGGCAACCTGCCAATGAATTCCGATTCAAACCCATACTGCATTAAATCCTTAGAGGTTACCATCTTCAAATAATCCGTTTCATCATCATTCTGTTTCAAATCTGCTCCAAAACCGATACTTTGCCTATTCACTCTCTTTTCAATGATTTCAGTCAAAGCATTGAAAGCACCGCTGACAATGAATAGTATATTTTTCGTATTAACTGTCCTCTTCTCCTTCTTGCCAGTTTTACGAAAATGTTCCATAGCCTCCATCTGAGAAACAATGTCATGAGGAACTTTTAAATCAACCTCAGTCTCTTCCATTGGCTTAAGAAGTCCCCTCTGCACCCCGGTACGCGAAACATCAATGCCAACGACATTGTTGCCTGAAGCAATCTTGTCTATTTCGTCGATGTAGATTATTCCACACTGGGCTAACTCAATATCTCCATTTGTCTCTTGCAAAAGGTCCCTCACCAGGTCTTCTACATCCCCTCCCACATACCCCGTTTCACTGAATTTAGTAGCATCACCCTTTACGAAGGGAACTCCAATCCTTTTGGCAATGAGTTTAATAAGATAGGTCTTTCCCACTCCAGTAGGACCAATCATAATGATATTACTTTTTATCATGCCAACCCTGTCATACTTCTCTTTTCCCTTGTGCTCTTCCCAGTACTTTATTCTGTTAAAATGAGTGCAAATCTTAGTTGCAAGAACCTCTTTAGCATCATCCTGCTTTACTATAAATTCATTGAGATAAGCTTCTAATTCTTCTGGTTTCAGATCAAACCTTATCTTCCTTGATTTCCTCTGACTTTTAGATTCCTTTTCAATAACCCCCTCATCCTTTTGGGGAATTACCAAAGGCATAGCCAGTTTAATCTTACTCCCATACTTTTTAGCAAGATACTCATTAAGCTCTTTTTCCAATTCTTTAGGATCCGGAATTTTGTTAAACACGCTCATCATCCTCCTTTTCTATCATTAATTTAATTTTAATGTTATCACATTTTCGAAGAATCTGCAAATCAATCCACTCTCGGGCATTTAGTCTTATGTCCTGTGTGATTAGCTATTGACAACATGCTATCTTTTATGCTTTATATTAGCAGATTATAATATCTCTTTGCTCAAAGATCATCAAAATGTCTCTGGGATTTTATTCATCTGAAGAAAAAACATGAGGCGGATAACAATTAATTACTGCAAACCGTATAGGAGAACAATTATTTAATGGCTAGATCTAAGTTCAAACACAAGATAAAAAGACATAAGGCTAACTTGAGAAACAAGAGGCGAAAAGAAAGAAAGGAAGAGAAAACAGAGCAAGAGAAGGAAAACACTTAATCAGTTCTTTAGGGTTTCAATCTTATCTCGAACTAATTCTGAAAAGATTGAATTGCTTTGATCATCTGATAATTTCTTATAAAACTCAAGGGCATTTGCCCTGTCATTCAGAGCTTCATAACATCTTGCTATATTAATAAATGCGAGTTCTTTGATATCAATGTCACCTTCTTCCATTGAATCTTTAAAATTATCTAATGCCTTCTCGTAATCTCCCTTTTCCTCATAACAGTAGCCTAAACCCTCGAAAGCAAAATATTTTAAATAATCACCTTTGCTCGAACTGTTGAGGAACTGGTTATAATAATCAATGGCTTTATCATACTCTCTTAAGTGGTAGTAGCAATCTCCGATGTAAAAAGAAGACTCGATAGCTGATGGTGTTCCTGAGTAATTATTTTTAATATCTTCGAACTTGCCTAGAGATAAACGGTATTTTTCTTCAACAGATTGGTTATTATTTTGTGTATTTTGACTAGTGTTATAAATCTGCTTTGACTGATAGAAGAGACTAGATGCTTCTTTCTTTCTTCCCTTGCTATAGTAAAACCATCCAAATGCCACAATGGCAATTACAAGTACTACAACTGTTACTGGAATGATTTTACTGTAATTGTTCTTTACATAGTCAATAACGAAACTGGAAGTGGATACAAATTCATCAGGTTCATTAATTTTTTTCCTGCTAACCTTTATTTTTCTGGGCATAGATACCTCTCATATACGTATCAAAATTTATACAACTTTTTGGAATTATATGTATTTTTTATCTTTTACTTTCTCTAAGTCCAAGGATCATGACAATATACTATCGGCAGGAAGCCTGACACAGAACCAATAGGAATGATACCTCAATGTTTATTTCACATTTTATTCCGCATAAGTCTACACAGTGCCATTTTTTTTGTCAACCTTTTGTTTCAATACAATTTTTCAGTAAACTATTAACAACGCTTTGATTTCAATACAATGGAAGAACTAAAGTTTATAGATGCCCACGTTCATGGTTTCCTTAAACCAACTGATGAAAATCTCTTCAAAATTAACATTGATACTCTGACAAAGCAAGGTCTTGAAAAAATCATTATAGCTGTTCTTCCCTATCATGATTTTGATTACCAACTTAAACTTAGTTTATCTCCTCATAATATCCAGTCCGCTATTTGCAAAAACAACTTTGATGAGACAATATTACTAATTGATTGGATTAAGAAATACAAGTTTCAACAAATTATTGTTCCTTTTTTCGATGTTAGATTCTTAACAGAAAATATAAGGGAGAAAATAATCTCCTGCAAAGAATCAGGATTTATGGGAATTAAAGGTGCTTTCATACCTGAATCGGATAGGGTTTTAAATGTCCAGGGTATACCTCAAGCACTGGGTATATCAACTGATAACTACTGCCAAATTCAGCAAGAAATCTTTGCTTGTGCCCATGAGCTAAACCTTCCACTTCTGTATCACATAAATCTATCGCAGTATTTTGACTGGGCCCGCTCAGCACTTCAAAGATTTCCCCAATTGAAGATAAACATACCCCATCTGGGATATAGCTTGAGAAGAATTACGGATATAATAGAGCAATATGAAAACACCTATACCGACCCGGCCTTTCTCATTGATCTCCTTCGCAAGAATAACAAACGCTATCTAAATTTTATTAATACACATTACAATAGAATAATGATGGGATCAGATGCTATCATTTCAGAGTCAATAAAAGAAATCTTTTCCTATG
>WTBG01000330.1 GCA_013139225.1 Deltaproteobacteria bacterium | reverse complement strand
AAGTCAGATTTTATTACAACACCAATGGTATCGGCAGGGGTCATTTTAGTCAGTGCCTTATTAAGAGCAGCGTATCCACCTCTGGCGATATACTCTTCTATGGATTCAGGATTGATGAGCCCGGCGTTCCTCAGGGTAACCCTTAACTGTGGGTGGAAGAATTTGAATTCTTTTAAGGCTGGTATTGTCTTGTAATCCGGTGGTGTTTTAGAGGCGTACTTGAAGGTTTTGCCATTACTAATAAGGTCTTCCTCGTTAGTTCTATAAAGTGCATGCTTTTTGAGTGGTTTGCCTTTAGCAATAGCTTTAACCAGAGAAGGGACAAGAGCGGGTGTGATGTTTCCATAAGTGAGTTTTGGTTTGCCAGGGACAGTTACCTCTACAATCGGTTCCTTATAACAGATACCGATACATCCAACTGGAATAACTGTAGCATCAACACTTTGCTTGCTCAGCTCATCTTTTAGTTTTTCAATGACACCCTTTGCCCCTTTGGAAAGACCACAGGGTGCGGTCCCTACCTGTATCCTGATATTCTTAGGGCGAAGCAGCTTCTCTCCTTCACTTTTTAGTTTGTTTAAATCACGTAAGCTCTTTACTTTCATTTTATTTCTCACCTTTGAGTTTGATGATCGTCGTTTTTGCAGAATCCTTGTCAAGGATTTCCCCATCGATTTCAACCGCTGGTGCAGCAGTACAGCAACCCAGACACCTCACCTTTTCTAAATTGAAATCCGTGTCTTTATATTCGTCCACGTCTTTCGCTATTTCTTCTTCAATCTCCTCTAAGGTTTGATCAGAGCGCTTAAGATAGCAGGAAGTACCCTGACAGACTCTTATGGTATGCTTCCCCTTGGGCTCTAAGCTGAAAGCCTTCTCAAAATAGGCGGCTACTCTGAAAACCTCACTTAAGGGTGTGCGCAATTTATCACTCAGATGGCTTAAAGTCTCTCCTGATAAATACCCATCTTGCTCTTGTATATCATGCAGGATGGAGACGAGCGAGCCCTTTTCTGTTTTGTGTTTCTCAATTATCTCATCAACCTTTTTTGTTTCCATGGTTACTCCAAAATGGGCTTGGTTAAGGAATTAATTTAAATTCAAAATGCGAATAGTTTTACTTACTAACTAATATAGAAGCGAATTTCTACCAAAGATTAAAGAAACTGTCAAGTTTAATGTTCTCTATCTTTAATTTCTGAACGATGATAGAAAATCATGTAAACATATAAGAGACAATACGGGTTTTTTTATTCTCCAACTAAGTACTCTCCCTCATAGTATATTGACTTGATGTGGATACCTTTCACTCCCGCATAACCTGTATAAATCTCCCCATATAGCTCTACCTTCCTTCCTGTCAGAGGTACCATGTTTGACCAGGTAAACATCCCTTCTTTTTTTTGCTCTTCAGTCAGCACCCTGGGAATGCGGTGAGCCTGGTCACTTTGCGATACACTTTGTCCTTTCTTGCAAGTCGGGTAATAAAGTGTTCCATCTTCAGCTAAAATGAAGAGTTTGCTGTTTCGCTCAGCACTTATCTTGGCAGCGAGGAGTTCTTCTTCTGTGTAAGGTTTGTCCTGGGGAGCAGTAGTTCCATTAAAGAAGGAGTTCCCCTCAACAATAATTCCTTTAACAGTGTTGCCTGCTTTAGAGGCAGCCCAAAAAGTATCTTCCATAGCCTTTACTTTTTCTGCATGGGTTTCTTTGGATGATTTTTCTTCTGCCTGAGATGATCCTGCTAAAAATAAGATCATCAGGACAACAGGTAGTACTTTCCAATGTTTCATAATAACCTCCTTGATAAACGGGTTTATCCTTTGTTTTTAAAGTATTAAACAACATCTTTTGATTCAATCATTTCCGCTTTTTTTCTACGCAGGTCCTTAACAATCAGATAAGTAGAAACACAGAACCCAGCGATGATAACAGACATAATAGGCCAATTGATGTGCACCCAGGGTTCCTTGAGCATGCCCCATTTGGCTAGAATTTCAACGTCATTCCAGAGGATAGTAACAGTGGGAATAGCATATTTCAGATTAGCTCCAAATTTGTCATAACTCAGGAGTTTATAGCAGAGGTAGAAGAAGACGGAAAATGATGCAAAGAAGAGAGTGTAGATAAACCAGGATTGAGGCCCGAAGAGCTGCTCATCATAGCCAATCATAAGCAGGACGTAGAATGTCCAGGTGACCATAATATATTGAAAGGCAGTACGAGGTCCATAATTACTAATTTTCCCGGTAGCAACTACCCCTCGCATAAGTCGCAGCTTTCTTCTGAGGTAATAGATAAAATTGCAACGGACGCTCTCCTGAAACAAGAGATAAGTGAAGACCATTAGAAGCAGCATGAATGTCCATTTCATGATGCGGTATTCAGGATAACTTCCATTAAAGGTATAGGTTACGCCCATCCGGTCTCCACCGTACATCAGACTGTATTCAAAAGCAAACCACATACCTAAGCCACCTAATACTCCCCAGAAACTTTGCCAGCTATCGGACTTCACAAATCGAGTCATGTAGATAATTAAGATTCCTACAATGGCACAACCCCAACCAAAGTCAAACTTGATCGCCGGGTTGTATTTTTCAATGAGAACCATGCTGATGTGGCCTATAGCGGAAAGCCCAAAAATCCACACCAGAGAAATTGCGCTATAGAAAATACCTTTGAGATTGATAGCTTTTTTTGTTGCCATTTTTTTGCCTCCTGGATTAAATTTTGCATTGGAATAAACTTTTTTGATGTGAACGCCTGGATTTATATGATAAGCCTGATTGTAGTGATGATAGAAAGGCTGAACGTTGGTTCTTGGTGGGTATTCAAGGGCAGATTTATCACTGCCTTGTCATATGTGCCTGTTTCTGCTTGGCTTTCTGTAGAGGGATTTGTGTGTGAAGAAAAGAGGTCCTTTTGTTTTAAATGACTTTTTATTACCTGCCTTTGTGGAATTAATTCCCGAGAACCATTGTCAGATGTTAGTGCATGGGCAAAAGGACACATTGCGAGGTAAATGAATGTAAAGATAAGAAAAAAGCTTGTTAAAGATTTTATGCCTTTCGTTGTTTTAAAAGGGTTTTTCATTTGCTCTTATAACTATTTGCGTTTTAGTCTTTTGTGTAATGAAGCCATGACAGGAATGAGTACTTGATACATTCCTTTGTGGAGTTTCCTGCCAAAAGGAGTAATGGCATAGTATTTACGATCTGCACCATGACTGGAAGGTTTTAGATAACTCTTTAGAAACCCGTCTTTTTCTAACTGCCTTAGCTTTTTGTAAAGGTTATTCCTGTCAATATCGAAAGTTCCATTAGTGATATTCAAAATTTCATCTTTGATTTCATGGGTATATCTCGGTGTTTGATAGATGAGGTGGAGAGTTACAAACTGGACAAATCCACGCTTGAGATCGAAATTTAGCTGATCAATGTGCTTTTTTATTATGTTGTTACTCATTCTTCACCTTTAAAGTATCTTTAAGAAATAAGTCTCAGAGATGTGTTC
>WTBG01000097.1 GCA_013139225.1 Deltaproteobacteria bacterium | reverse complement strand
ATTTGTCATTCCTGCGAAATCTGTACACGACCTGATTGGTAATCATGAATTCAGTGACTTCAGGTTCTTGTGGACTCCCGCTGGAATTTATACTGTACTTGATACGGGACAGTAGTGACTCGATTTTCGACTTTTCAGGAAGCCATCATACTGGACTTGACATAAAAAAAGACACTCCTGTTCCCCCATACCTGCGTTGATCAATCATTCTTATTTTTCGATACTGCTCTAAAAATTTTTCTTTGCAAGTATGTTCAACAACAACCAGACTATTTTCTTTCAGAATATTACTCTCTGCTATCAAATGTAAGGTGTTATCCGCTAAACCTATAGCATAAGGGGGATCAAGAAAGACGACATCAAATTTCCACTTGTTTTTTTCTGCAGATCTTATCCCTGCTTCCACCTTGAGTCTTACCAACTCACAGCTTCCAGTAAGTTTCAAATCCCTAAGATTTCTTTTAAGAACCAGCAGAGCTTGAGGATGATTCTCTACGAAAATAACCCTCTTAGCACCTCGGCTTAATGCTTCAATTCCAAGCCCACCTGTCCCGGCAAAAAGATCGAGGACTTCTTTCCCACCCCACTCAATTGCAAGAATATCAAAAATAGCTTCCCGTACTTTGTCGGAGGTAGGACGTATACGTTGACCTCTGAACGAAGTCAGCTTTCTTCCCTTAAGTTTGCCACTGATTATTCTCAATTAATTAACACTTGCTGTAATGAACTTATCAGTGTGAAATGATAAATTATATAGTTCATAATGTCAATTACCATTTTGAAAAGTCATGGGGAAAGTCACATTATCCCTTATTAATTTCTTGAGAGGTATTTCACTCTACCCTTCTATACCTTACTTCTTACCTAACGCACAAAGTCAATGAAAGATTCAGTAAGTGAATGATGTGCTTTCCCTGGAACCCAGATTTTGCAGTAGCTATCGTAGCGAGGCGTAGAAAACCGTAGCGAAACGTGCAGTTGGAGCGATTTTGCGACGAAGGCATATCCATAGATATGTTAAGGAGCAAAATTGTGAAACAAGCGTTGCAGCAAGGATTTTCAAGCCGTAGTAGATGGCTACTGCAAATTCTGGGTCAAATTTTTGTAAAGACCAACATGCTTATTGGGGAGGGAAATTGAGGATAGAGATATGAAGGGTTTGATGAATAGTAAAATTTTTTTGTTTATTCGAAAGTAACATTCAAAATGGTATATTCCTTTTCTCCTGCAGGTATTTTGACTTCCACACAATCACCCACTTTCCGACCAATGAGAGCCCTGGCAATAGGGGCGTTTATGGAAATCTTTCTCTGTTTGATGTCTGCTTCATCCGCACCTACAATCTTGTAAGTTACCTTTCCTCCTGTATCACTGTCTTCCAGGCAGACTGTTGCCCCAAAAAGAACCTTGCCCGGTTTTGCTTTACTGGTATCTACTATCTGAGCGCTGGTCAATTTGTTTTCCAACTCCTTAATTCTTCCCTCCACCAACATCTGCCTCTCCTTGGCTGCATCATATTCTGCGTTCTCACTAAGATCACCATGTGCTGCTGCCTTTGCGAGCTCTTCAACAATCTGGGGACGCTCCACATCCTTGAAGCGTTTAAACTCCCTCATCAATGATTCGTAACCTTCTCTCGTCATCGGTATCTTCTCAGCCAACATATCACCCAAACAATATCAATACATTTCCAGACGTCATACCCAGTAAAGAAACCTTCCGCATCTTTCACAATTCCTCAATTCTCTGTTCGCAAACTCCCTAACAGTTAACCGCTTGGGAACAGTTACAAAGCAACACATACAACTGTTGCCCACAACAGGAGCCACAGCCCTTCCATACCTCTCCATCAACTTATGATACCTGGATAAAACTTTGGGAGGAATCCCCTGCTCAAGTACTTTTTTTGCTTCCTCAAGTTTTTCATCCCCCTTGATTTCTAATCCCATCTTCTTTTGAACTTTCTTCACATCTTTGTTCTTAATCTCATCAATCATACAATCCAAGTCCTGAATCATCACCAACTTTTGAAGAATCTCATTCATTTCTCACTTAACTCCTGAAATAACATTTTTAAATTCTTCAAATGATTTGACTTTCAAAAACATATTTTTAAACTTCTTATTTGTGAGGACTTCAACCAGTTTCCCCAAAAAAACTAAATATTGAACATCCTGCGGCGGAGCCACTACCATAAAAAACAATTTTACCAATTTCTTGTCAGCCGACTTAAAATCCACTCCTTTACTTTTTACTGCAAATAAAACAGTCATCTTTTCTACTGCCATAGAACGACAATGCGGAATAGCTATCCCTCCTCCTATACCTGTACTCCCCAGTTTCTCCCGATTCTTCAGCAAATCATAGACAATGGGAGTTCTATAGACCTTCTCTTTCAATTCTAACCAAGATGCCATTTCCTTGAGAACACCGTCTTTACTTGATGCTTTCAATTCTGGGATAAAAAGATCCTCATGAAAAAAACTTAAAAGGTCACTCTGTTTCATAATAAAAAATGGCAGATCAGGTTGTCAGAAAATAATTCTTAATTTTTTAGCTATACCACATTATAGAGTAAAATGTCATCTTTTTAAAAATTTTTAATCCATATTCAAACTTCCACCAAGCGAA
>WTBG01000162.1 GCA_013139225.1 Deltaproteobacteria bacterium | reverse complement strand
GGTTCTGCTCCCTTAAACATTAGGATTTCAGAAAAGACCAGAATGAAAAGTCCTAGTATGCCATGTATATTTCTCTTTCTTCCCATCTTGATTCCTAACCTTAAGACGACTCGAATGCTTGTTTGCTTAATTGTGATATCATTATCATAATTGTATAACTAATCAATAAAAAACGGCCATAAACTTCACCGTTGCAGTCAAAACTTGTTTCAATTTACTCGTGAGAGCAAAGAGATCAAATATTTTATTGACGCGAGTTACTAGAGATGTTAATTAAGAACTTAACTCCACTAACTTGTAGAAATAGCGAGAAGTTTTATGCTGGATTTTAAATATCTCCGTGATCATATAGATGAAGTAAGAGACAAAATAGAACAAAGGGGTGTTGAAGTAAATTGGGAAAACTTGCTTGATCTCGACATTTCCAGGAGAGAACTGCTAAAGGAAGTGGAAGATTTAAGATATCAGAAAAATACAGTTTCTGAGAAGATATCCCAGTTGAAGAGAGAGAAAAAAGATGCTTCGCAAGAGATAGAAAATATGCGAGCATTGTCTCAACATATAAAGGAATTGGATAGTCAACTACAGAACAAAGAAGCTGCTTTAAAAGAGCTGATGCTTATCATTCCCAATCTTCCTCATTCATCGGTTGCTGTGGGAAAAAGCAGTGAGGATAATCCCGAAATAAAGAAGTGTGGTGAAATACCCCGGTTTTCCTTCCAACCGAAACCTCACTGGGAAATCGGGGAAGACTTAAGCATTTTGGATTTTGATCGAGCTGCTAAAATAACAGGGGCTAGATTTGTTCTATACCGTGATTTAGGTGCTAAAATTGAGAGGGCGCTCATCAACTTTATGCTTGATTTGCATAGCGGAGAACATCACTATCTAGAAGTGCTTCCCCCGTTTATTGTTAATAGGGAGAGTATGATTAATACAGGTCAGCTTCCCAAATTTGAAGATGATCTTTTTAAACTGGATAATTTGGATTATTATCTGGTTCCAACTGCTGAAGTTCCTGTAACCAATATTCATCAAAATGAAATTCTTCCTGCCGATGTCCTCCCGCTCTATTACGTTGCTTGCACTCCCTGTTTTCGAAAAGAGGCTGGTTCTTACGGAAGAGAAACGAGAGGATTAATCAGGCAACATCAATTTAACAAGGTAGAGCTGGTTAAATTTACAACTCCTGAAACTTCTTATGATGAGTTGGAGAAACTCCTTCTTGATGCGGAAGAGGTGTTAAAGAGATTGAAGATTTCCTACAGGGTAGTTAGTTTGTGTACAGGAGATCTCGGTTTCTCAGCAGCTAAAACCTATGACATCGAAGTGTGGCTTCCGGGGCAGGAAGCTTTTCGTGAAATTTCTTCCTGCAGCAACTTTGAAGACTTCCAAGCTCGAAGAGCAAACATTCGGTATAAAACTGGAGTAAAAGAAAAGTCGGATTATGTTCACACCTTAAATGGTTCTGGCCTGGCTGTGGGCAGGACGGTCGTGGCAATCCTTGAAAATTACCAACAAGAAGATGGTAGTGTCATCATCCCTGAGGTTTTAAGACCATATATGAAGGGAAAAACAGTGATTACCAAAAAAGCTGAAAATAAGAGATGATCACCATAATTGTTTGAAGGATATTTAAAAATATACTTCAAACAATTCAAAATATTTGCTAACATGTTCTAAGGTATAATATCATGCCATTCATTGAGTTTACTGCAAAAAAGACAAGGAATTTAGATAAATCGACAGTTTCTATAAATAAGGGTGGGAGGATTGTTTTTTCCCAGCGCTGTTATACAGATTTTCTCAAGGGGTTCAAGTTCGCACAATTATTTTATGATCCAGACAACGGCATTGTAGGGATTAAACCAACCAATGAAGAATTACCTAATGTCTATCCATTGAAAGTGGGACGTGATCAAAAAAATGCCTATATTTCTTGTATTGCTTACTTTAAATACTTTCAGGTTAGCGACTCCAGTAGAAAGATGGACACTCGATGGAATAAAGAGTTAAAACTTATTGAAGCACGGGAGATCACGAAAGGTAGCAGTCAGAAATCCCTGTTTGATAATTAGATAGTCATAGAAATTTATTCAGGTTATTACTATGGAAACTATGAAGGAATGTCCCTATTGTGCAGAGTCAATAAAATTGCAGGCGATTATCTGTAGATACTGCCATACAAATTTATCCGGTTTACCAAAAGAAGGGGAGGGGAGGTTTGTTAAAGTTCGTCTGAAAACACGGGACAAAACATATTATGGTAATATCTTTATTCCGGCACACTTTTATAGATTGAGCAGTGTGATAAATGATGAAAGACAATTTATCGCACTTACTGATACAAAGGAGGAAACAAAGGCTTCTGAAATCCACATTGGTTTCCTGGCAATTAATAAGAATGCAGTAGAGTGGGTTCGTTTAATGGCAACGGAGTTAGAACTCGAAGAAGTTGAACAGGTATCACGACACATACAAGATTCAGATACGTAAATACTTTTGCTTTACCATTTTGATCGCATGAGAGTTTTTCCCAAAAAGAAACTTTCTTTTATATTGGTATTAAACTTTATATTATCTTTGTTAAATCTGAATAGTTAAGAGTTGTGTTGTAGAACATTAGGTTGTTATGAGTGCGGAGGGATGGCCGAGTGGTTGAAGGCGGCGGTCTTGAAAACCGTTTCACGGAGACGTGACGTGGGTTCGAATCCTACTCCCTCCGCCACAATTTATATCTGTGTGAATCTGCGGAAATCT
>WTBG01000357.1 GCA_013139225.1 Deltaproteobacteria bacterium | reverse complement strand
AGGAAGTTTCCAGGAGAAGAAATTAGATTCAAGATTGAAAGGGATGGGAAAGATTTGCTCTTTAATATTAAACCTGATGCCCGAATAGAAAAGGTAGAGGAAAACTCTCCGGCCGAATTGGCAGGTTTAAAAGCAGGGGATAAAATACTGACCATTAATTCAAAAGATGTTTCCCTATGGAAAAAACCACTACTGGATAAAAGTTTCGATAAGGAATATGAGCTGATATTTGAAATTAGTCGTGATGCTAAAAAGCTTGCGGTTACAATTAATCTTCAGGAAATCCAAGATACAGGGATCAGGGTAAGTGGAAAGGTTGGGATAATTCCATTTGAAGAAACAATTTTTAAAAGGTACGGAATATTTGGCTCAATTACAGAAGGGTTTAAACAGGCGTTTGAGATGACGGAACTTACATTGTGGGCACTGGGGAAAATGTTCACGTTACAGATTTCACTAAAGACACTTGGCGGTCCTATAATGATCGCAAAAATGACTGGGTCCGCGGCAAAATCAGGTGTAGCGTCTCTTCTGATTTTTACAGCTTTTCTCAGCCTGAACTTGAGTATCATCAATCTGTTGCCCATACCCATACTTGATGGGGGCCACTTATTCTTTTTATTAGTCGAGTTGATAATTAGAAGGCCATTAGAAATGAAGAAAATGGAAATCGCACAAAAAATAGGATTTGCAATACTTATACTCCTTCTTCTAACAGTAACTTATAATGACATTATAAGATCTGTTCCTCAAAAGTACCTGGATTTCCTTCCCTGGATGTAAATTGCAATGAAATTACTCGCAATAGAAACCTCCACCATGATTGGCAGTGTTGCTCTTACAGACGACAACGAACTTTTAGCAGAATATCAAATTGGGATTAAGGCAACATATTCCGATACACTTTTCCCGGCAATTGATCATATTTTAAAAAATGCTAATGTATCCATTCAGGAGGTCGATGCATTTGCTTTAGCAAAAGGTCCAGGATCTTTTACATCTTTAAGAATTGGCATAAGTGTAATTAAAGGTTTAGCATTAGCAAACAATAAACCTGTAATAGCAATTCCATCGCTGGATGCATTGGCACATAATATGTGTTTTAGCAATATGTTGATTTGTCCACTTATCGATGCTCGTAGGGATGAAGTATATACTGCCTTTTACAAACGGGAGGAGGGCCATACCTTAAAAAAACTAACACCTGACAGAGCAATCGTTCCAGAAATACTCTTAGATGAGATACGGGAGGAAGTTGTTTTTTTAGGTGATGGTACTGATCTGTATAAGGATTTAATTATAAGGAAACTGAAAGAAAAAGCTCTTTTTTCACCACTTCATCTAAAGTATCCCCGGGCTTCAGCTATAGCTCAGCTAGCTTTTAAGAAGTTAAACGTTAATGAGGTATCGGATATTGAAATTATGACTCCTCTCTACGTTAGGCCACCAGAGGCAGAAACTAAATGGGTGAAAAAGAAGATAGAATGTTGACATCTACTAAATACTATTATATTTTATTATCATAATGTGAATTAATCTGCAAAGTGAGGTGCTGGATTAAATGGAAGAAAAGGATAAATTATTGATTGAGAAGCTTATTGATAATGATGAAGAATTGAAGAGTTATGTAGAAGAACACATTTTATTTGAGAAACAATTGGGCGAATTAAATAAAAAACCCTATCTTACTCAGGAGGAAGAGGTAAGGAAAAAGAAAATAAAGAAATTAAAATTATCCGGTAGAGATAAGATCGAAATGATTCTGAGGAAATATCGCTAACGTTTTGTCTTTCTAATAGGAGTTAAGGTGAAGAAAAAAACTGGGACACAAATATTGTTTGAGTGTCTGAAAAAAGAAGGCGTAACCGACATTTTCGGTTTTCCTGGTGGTGCCGTATTGGATATCTACCACGAGTTTAAAAACTATAATATCAGACATATTCTGGTTAGACATGAACAGGCTGCTGTCCATGCTGCTGATGGTTATGCGAGAGCCACGGGTAGAGTTGGCGTATGCCTGGTAACCTCAGGACCTGGTGCTACAAACACAGTAACCGGCATTGCTACTGCATATATGGATTCTGTTCCTGTGATTGTTTTCTCAGGTCAGGTGCCTACCAAGCTTATTGGAAACGATGCTTTCCAAGAAGCTGATATTGTCGGGATTACTCGACCATGTACGAAACATAACTATCTTGTAAAAGATGTTGACGAACTTGCTGTTACCATACGCGAAGCATTTCATATAGCAAGTACCGGGAGGCATGGTCCTATACTGATTGATCTTCCCAAGGATATTATAAGGGAAATGAGTCAATTTCATTATCCTGAGCAGATTAATTTGCAAGGTTATAATCCAACGTATTCAGGCCATCAAAGACAGATAAAGCGGGCATTCAATGAAATACTGGAATCTAAAAAACCCCTGATTTATGCCGGAGGAGGTGTCATATCTTCCAATGCATCCAGGGAGCTCTTGGGCTTTGCCCATAAACTTCAGATTCCTGTTACAACAACTCTTATGGGACTGGGTTGCTTCCCCGGCACAGATTCGCTCTCATTAGGAATGTTGGGGATGCACGGAACATATCGGGCAAATATAGCAGTTACCAATTGTGATCTATTGATTGCAATAGGTGCCCGTTTTGATGACAGGGTAACAGGTGATATTAGTAAATTCGCACCGCACGCCAAAATTATACATATCGATATCGATCCTACATCCATAAGTAAGAATGTAAGAGTAGATACACCCATTGTAGGTGATGTAAAAGACATCTTGCAAAAGTTTCATCTATTACTGGAAGATGCAAAAAAAATTAATTGGAAATCAAGAAGGAAATCATGGTTTTCTCAAATTGACAAGTGGAAGAGCGTTCATTCATTAGAATATAAACAGAAGGATGTTATAAAACCGCAATATGTTGTTGAGAAACTGTATCAGTTGACTGAAGGCAAGGCAATAATCTCGACTGAAGTGGGACAAAATCAGATGTGGGCTGCTCAATACTACAGCTTTGATCAACCCAGAAAATTTCTAACTTCAGGTGGGTTGGGTACTATGGGGTACGGATTTCCAGCTGCTATTGGTGCACAGGTGGCTTTCCCAAAAGAGACAGTAATTGATAT
>WTBG01000335.1 GCA_013139225.1 Deltaproteobacteria bacterium | reverse complement strand
TTCTGGTGCAGATTTTTCTGTCCGGTTGGGCGTTCATTGACCACTATACTCCAGTTGAGAAAGAAGGTGTTCAGTCTTTTTAAGTAAGGTTAATCCAGGTGAGGATGGCAATGACTGACAAAAATAGCAACACACAACAGAAGCAACAGATTGAATCTGAGAGTTCGAGATGGGGAAGTGTTTTGGCTGGATCTGTTTTTGTTCTCACCTGTCTGTTTATTCTCGGATTTTTCTGGCAATCCATTGTATCCTTTGTGTTGACCGAGTGAAAAAGGATTCCTTTTATTCAGAAGAGCTTGCTTTTTCCTGGATCCTTGCAACCTATGTAATGACAATCAAAGGAGAAATCGTATGGCAAAGAAAATGAAAACAATTGATGGCAACACTGCTGCTGCTCATATAGCCTATGCCTTAAGTGATACTGCTATGATATACCCCATAACTCCCTCATCAGCTATGGGAGAACTGGTGGATGAATGGGCTACCGGTGGACGAAAAAACATCTTTGGTCAAGAAGTCACCGTAAAGGTGCTCCAGTCTGAAGCCGGTGCAGCCGGCGCGGTTCACGGTGCACTTGCAGCTGGAGTCCTTACCAGTACCTTCACAGCATCTCAAGGCCTGCTGCTCATGATTCCCAATATGTATAAGATAGCAGGTGAGCTGCTGCCGGGAGTGTTTCACGTAAGCGCACGGGCTCTTGCGGGCCATGCCCTCTCTATTTTTGGTGAGCACAGCGATGTGATGGCAACTAGGCAGACAGGTTTCGTACTACTTGCATCCAATTCAGTGCAGGAGGCTATGGATCTGGCGCTGGTTTCTCACCTGTCGGCAATAGAATCGAGCGTGCCGTTTCTCCACTTTTTTGACGGATTCAGGACCTCCCATGAAATCCAGAAGGTGGAAATGATCGATTACGGTGAGATAGCTCCGCTGGTAAATTTAGAGAAGATAATGAAATTCAGGGCATCTGCTATGAACCCGGAACACCCCACAGTTCGGGGGACTGCTCAAAATCCGGATATTTTCTTTCAGGGCAAGGAAGCGGCTAACCCATTTTATGAGAAAGTTCCTCACATGGTGACTGACGCAATGGAAAAGGTGGGAAAGCTCACCGGCCGTCACTACCGTCTCTTTGACTATAGTGGCCATCCAGATGCGGAGCGGGTGGTGGTATCTATGGGCTCTTCGTGTGAGGCTATTGAGGAAGTGATAAATCACTTAACAGGCCTGGGTGAAAAGGTCGGTCTCGTCAAAGTGAGACTCTTCAGACCGTTTGTGAAGGATGCCTTTTTCTCGGCACTTCCTTCGTCGGTTAAAAAGATTACCGTGCTTGACAGAACCAAGGAACCAGGTTCACTTGGTGATCCCCTCTATATCGATGTGTGTACAGCTTTCATGGAGCACGGTAAAAACCTTCCAGTGGTCGGCGGGCGATATGGACTTGGCTCAAAGGAATTTACGCCGTCCATGATAAAAGCGGTGTACGATAACATGAATGCTAAAAAGTCGAAGAACCACTTCACTGTTGGTATTACGGATGATGTTTCCCATACTTCGCTTGACGTTGATGGAGCACCCTTTGATACTACACCTAAAGGAACCGTACAGTGTAAATTCTGGGGGCTTGGTTCAGATGGCACCGTGGGAGCTAATAAGAGCGCCATTAAAATTATAGGGGATAATACAGACATGTTTGCACAGGCATATTTCGCCTATGACTCAAAGAAATCCGGTGGTCTAACAGTTTCCCACCTCAGGTTTGGGAAAGAACCGATACAGTCTGCCTACCTCATCAACCACGCAGATTTTATTGCCTGCCACAATTCAAACTATGTGCACATGTATGATGTCCTCCAGGGGATTAAAGAGGGCGGAACCTTTCTCCTCAACTCGAGATGGGATGCAAAGGAGATGGAAGAACACCTCCCTGTAGCAATGCGCAGGACCATTGCTGGAAAGAACCTTAAATTCTATACTATTGATGCAGTAAAAGTTGCAGAAAAGGTCGGTCTGGGGGGAAGAATTAATATGATAATGCAAACAGCGTTCTTCAAGATTGCCTCTATTATGCCATTTGAGGAAGCGGTCAATCTGCTCAAGGAATCGATCAAAAAAACCTATAGTAAAAAGGGAGATAAGGTCATTCAGATGAATCTGGATGCGGTGGACCAGGCAATTGAAAACCTGGAGGAAATTGAGTACTCACAATCGTGGAAAGATGCAGCAGGTGGGGTGGAAGAGAAAACTGGTGAACCCGACTTCGTTAAGAGCATTATGCGTCCGATCACTGATCAAAAGGGGGATGAACTGCCAGTGAGTGCGTTCAGTCCGGCTGGTTTGTTTCCGGTTGCTACTTCCAAATTTGAGAAGCGGGGTGTAGCAATCAATGTTCCTGAGTGGATTGCGGACAACTGCATACAGTGTAACCAGTGCGCTTTCGTGTGTCCACACAGTGCCATACGGCCCATTCTTGCAGAAGAGGCAGAACTTTCAGGTGCTCCCACCTCATTTTTGACATTGGAGGCAAAGGGGAAGGAGCTCAAAGGACTGAGATTCAGGATCCAGATTAATACCCTTGACTGTATGGGCTGTAGTAACTGTGCCAATGTCTGTCCACCTAAGGAAAAGGCGCTGGTGATGAAGTCCCTTGAAACGCAGACGGCTGTCCAGGTACCCAACTTCAATTTTTCCGCTACTATATCTTATAAAGATGATCTCTTGAAACGGGACAGTATAAAGGGCAGTCAGTTCCAGCAGTCCTTGATGGAGTTCTCAGGGGCATGTGCAGGCTGTGGTGAGACACCTTATGTAAAGGTGTTGACCCAGCTTTTTGGTGAACGGATGATCATCGCCAATGCTACGGGGTGTTCATCTATCTGGGGTGCATCAGCCCCAACCACCCCCTACTGTGTAAATAAAGAGGGGTATGGACCTGCCTGGGGCAACTCACTGTTTGAAGACAACGCAGAGTATGGATTTGGCATAACCATGGCCATAAAGCACCGCCGCAGTAAATTAGCTAACCTTGTCAGCAAGGCCATGGAAAATGGAATTTCGAGTGAATTGAAGGATGCAATGGGTAACTGGCTTGAGGGCATGAATGACTCAGAGGCATCAAGGCAATGGGGTGTAAAACTTAAGGAGCAACTTGGAAGATCAAAACGGGATCAGCTTCTTGATGAGATATATGTCATGTCAGACCTCTTTACAAAAAAATCTGTCTGGATTATGGGAGGTGACGGTTGGGCATACGACATTGGTTTTGGTGGATTGGACCATGTTCTTGCTTCAGGTGAAGACGTTAACGTATTGGTTCTGGATACAGAAGTGTACTCAAACACCGGTGGACAGGCTTCTAAATCAACCCCGAAAGGGGCAATTGCCAAGTTTGCTGCCTCCGGTAAAAAGACGGCCAAGAAGAATCTCGGTCGTATAGCACTGCTCTATGAGGCTATCTATGTTGCCTCAGTCTCTATGGGTGCTAACAAACAGCAAATGATTAAGGCTTTTATAGAGGCCGAGAACCATCAAGGTCCTTCTCTTATCATTTGTTATGCCCCCTGTATCAATCACGGGATCAGGAAGGGGATGGGTGTCAGTCAAGAAGAGGAAAAACGGGCTGTAGAAACAGGGTACTGGCCGCTCTATCGGTTCAATCCTGCCCTTGCCGAAAAAGGTAAGAATCCACTGACCCTCGATTCCAAGGAGCCCGATGGAACCATTCAGGAATTTTTAAGTGGAGAAAACAGGTATGCAGCGCTGGAAAAAATTGCTCCCGAAGAATCAAAAAAACTCCGCACCCAGCTTGAAGCGGATTACTATAAGAAATACGTTATGGTAAAGACCATGGCCGATCTTTCCCCGGAGGCATGGGGAATTGAGACACACACCCCCGTTGAGGCACCACCTTCAGATGAAGATGAGTTGCCGATGGCTAGTTTATCTGTAACTGCTGAACACATACGGTCTCACGATGACTCGGGTGAACCTGTAGACGAAGGGAGATCAGCGATATAGATGAAAAAAACCACAGAGGCCACAGCGCAGCAAAGCCGCAACCAAAATGAATATAACCACGAAGAACACGAAAAATGAAACTAAACTTATCGGTTTTGTAAAAAGTCAAAAACCGAGTCACTCCCGCGGAAGCGGGAGTCCATAACAGCCTGAAATCACTGGATTCCTGCTTGCGCGGGAATGACATGTTTTTTCAATCGGTTACATCCTTGTCTGTCATCCCTGCGGAAGCAGGGATCCAGGAACAATAGACAACCTGAGTATTGTAGATAAGCAGGAATATTAATTTGAGTTTTTACTAACAAAGGAGGTTTTCATGTTACAGGTGAACGCTAAGCATATAATTTCTAAGATCATACTATTGATTGTATTCCTTATGGTAACGTCGTTTTTTCCTGCTATCCAAAACCAGGTCATGGGTGGGGATATAAAGCCTGGTCCAAACATGCATACAGTTATTCTCACGCATTCGCCAGAGGGTGTTTCTCCCAATCCTGTTCGTATAAAGAAGGGAGATACCATAGTATGGTTCAATCAAGATAAAGAACCGGTTGCAATCAAGTTTATACCCGAAATAGGGATTGTCTGTTCACCTATTATTAACTTCTATGCTGATCTGTCTGGCTTTTATAAAACCGGCTCGATCCTACAGGGTGGAACTGCCAGCTTATGCTTTATTCATTCAGGAGAATATGAGTATGAAGTAATAAGGTTGGTTGCTAAACCCAAAGGAAAACCGATTGAACAGATTTTACAGGGAAAGGTGATAGTTGATTAGTGCTTGACCGAAAACCCCATTTTTTCGGTCGAAAATTCGAAATGCGAAGCACGAAATAGCAATTGAGGAATTTAAGAATTTAGGAATTGCGAATTGAGGAAATTCCTGAATCCCTTAATTCCTGAATCCATAAATTTCCTATGATTTGTTTCGAATTTCTGATTTAGATATTCGGATTTAGCCTGAACATGACTTTTCATTCAGGCACTAATAGAGTCTCTTTTTCTCTAAAAGAAT
>WTBG01000103.1 GCA_013139225.1 Deltaproteobacteria bacterium | reverse complement strand
TATTTTCTGAATAAGATGAGGATTTTGACTTCACAAATGGAAAGCTTCTCTGCTGAATTCTTGAACATTGTAGAAAGGCATTTCAAAAGCCTGTGAATGAGCAGAGTTTCAGAGCATTCGCGAAATGTATGGAGATGATTAATGTTGAACGATAAAACCTCAAACCGTCTTCTTTCTGAGATTAATGTAACCCCTTTTGTAGATGTTGTGTTGGTCCTCCTGGTTATCTTTATGGTGACTGCTCCTATGATGCAAGAGGGGGTTGATGTTAACCTTCCCCAGGCAAAAGGTAAAAACCTTCCTTCCAAAGAAAAGCGTATGACCATCACCATAACCAGCAAGAAAGAGGTTTATCTTAACGATCGGAAAGTGGAATTATCGAAGCTAGAAGACAGGTTGAAGAAGATTTTCCAGAGTAGAGTTAACAAGGAACTCTTTCTAAAGGCGGATAAGATTGTTCCTTATGGTTTTGTAGTAAAAACCATGGCCCTCATTAGGAGTGCTGGAATTGACCAACTGGGGATGGTAACGGTTCCTTTACAAAAGAGGAAATAACAGCCTTGCAATCTTTGCCAGTCATATCTTCTTCTGAACCTAAATTTGTATGGGGCATTGTCTGTTCGTCTATTTTTCACCTGCTTCTGATTGTTTTGCTGGTGGGTGTGCCTTCTTTTTCCTCGCCTAAAAGGACCTATTTTTCATCGGCTTATATGGTGAAGTTGGTTGATGTACCGAAGAGTAAGCCAGGCAGGATGAAAGTTTCCAAAGCAGGTAAGAGCAAGGCAGGGAAGGTGACAGCGGGAATAACATCTAAAAAAAAATCAGAAAAGACTACGAAGAAAAAGAAGGTAGATAAGAAAAAAAGCTCCACCTTGTCAATAAAAGACAAAGCGAAAAAAAGCAGCGCAATAAAAAGCCCTAAAAAAAAACCGAAGGGAAAAGAGCTGGAGGGGTCCTTTTCTCTTGCCCTCGATAAAATTAGAAAAAAGGTTGGTGAAAGACGCAGAAATGAAGAGATAGAAAAAATACGCAATAATATCGCTGAAGGGGAAAGCGGAGAAGGAATAGGAAATGGTGAGCCAGCAGTGGGTTCATGGGGAATTCCACCGGGGGAAGGAGTGATTGCGAATCTTCCTCTAAATTATAGACTGTATTATCAAGCCATTGAGCAGAAAATTAAGAACAATTGGAATCTTGCCCTTCCCAGGGGTATAATTGAAGATATGCGAGGGATGGAAGTTGTAATAAGTATCACTATCAGGTCAGATGGAGAAATTACTGATATTTCATTTGAAGAGAAAACAGGAAATGTATATCTGGATGATTCAGCATACAGATCCGTTAAAAAGAGTAGTCCCCTACCACCTTTTTCTGAATATAATATCAGGGAACCCTTTTTTGAAACAGGCATTGTTTTCCCTGCAGGCGAATTGCTGTAAGTGTGAGTGAAAATGAATAATAAAATTGCAATTGGTATTTGTCTATTTGTGTTGGGAATTGTTGGTAATCTTGCAGCCAAGGTTTATATTTACATTGATTCTCCTGCAACCACCAAATTCCCCATTGCCATTCCTCATTTTAAAAATTTAGGAAATGTTCCTGATGACAGGCATGTTTCCACTTCCCTTTCCTCGGTTATTTCTAAAGATTTGGAAATTAGCGGTCTTTTCAGATTGATTGATTCATCAATTTTTTTAAAGGATCCTGATGACTCTGGTATAACTGCTAATAGCATAGATTGGGGAGATTGGTCATCAATAGGTGCTGAGGCTTTAATCAAAGGGGGATTTTATTTTGAGGAAAATGGAATTAGAGTTGAAGCAAGACTGTTCGATGTGATCAGAGGGAGCTTCATTACGGGCAAACGTTATTTTGGCAAACCAGACGATATTAGGATTGTTTCCCATAAGTTTGCTGATGAGGCAATTTATCGGCTCACAGGGCAGAGGGGTATTTCCCAAACACAGATTGCATTTGTTTCAGATGCTTCAGGTAGTAAAGAGATTTATTTGATAGACTTTGATGGTCACAATCGGACAAAGGTTACCAATCACAGGTCAATCGTTATCTCTCCGGCATGGTCTCCCGATGGAAAGACGTTAATTTTTACCTCTTATAGAGACAAAAATCCAGACGTTTTTTTAAGAGAGATTTTCTATGGGCGAGAGAAAAAGGTCTCCTCCAGGAAAGGTCTCAATATTGCTCCTGATTGGTCCCCTGATGGTGAAAAAATAGTCTTGACCTTAAGTCAAGATGATGGTAATTCTGATATCTATATAATTAGACCTGATGGAAAGAAGGTTAACCGGCTTACCAGCAATTGGGCAAATGATGTTTCGCCATGCTGGTCGCCGGATGGAAAAGAAATTGCTTTTGTTTCTAATCGGTCAGGGACTCCCCAGATTTATATTATGAAGGTTAAAAACAGGAAGGTAAGAAGGTTGACCTTCGAGGGGGGTTATAATACATCACCATCATGGTCCCCCAAAGGGGATAGGATTGCTTACGCAGGCAGGCAGGGCGGTACGTTTGCTATCTATACAATCAATACAGATGGTAGTGGTCTTAACCAGTTAACCTCCAGCCCGGGGAGTAATGAGAGCCCTTCCTGGTCACCGAATGGTCGTCATATTGCTTTTTCTTCAAGCAGGAGTGGTAGCAAAAAGGTTTACATCATGCTTGCAGATGGATCGGGGGAGCAAGCTGTGACCTGGGGGAAAGGCAACGATACGAATCCCTGCTGGTCCCCTTATCTCAACTACCGCTAGGATTTGTTGTACTAAAACATAGATTGCATCACTTTGCGTAAGTGTATCTTTAAAAAAAACTTGATTCAAATGTTTAAGTTTTAGGACCATAATAGGCAGCTAGTGGTACAGGTTGAAATGCAATCAATAGTACTTGTGGTCGGGTCTTTTTGACAATATTTTAATCCGTTGTTTAAATTTGAAAGGAGGTGGGATGTTAATGGTTAGAAAGAGTGTATGCTTGTTAAGTGTTATTGCCTTTGCCCTTTCTTTACTGTGGTTCGCTTCATGTACCCATCAAGTAGTAGAGGATGAAGGGGATGTTGTGGCTGGTCAGGAAGAAATGCAAGGATTAAAAGGTG
>WTBG01000107.1 GCA_013139225.1 Deltaproteobacteria bacterium | reverse complement strand
CCCTCAGGGTCAAAATTATTTACATGATTGATTACTATTTTATCTAGATCAACTGCCTTGTTGTAAGGATGGAAGTGAGAAAGGTCCGAGCTTGCAATAATCAATATATTTTTATCTTTTAGCTCCTTGTAAATTGTTTCACTTATAGCCTCACAGGTACTAAAATCACAATTGCCCATAACGATGGGAAGCAATTTAAAGTCGCCCAATACAACTTTTAAAAATGGCAGCTGTACTTCCAGAGAATGTTCTTGTGTATGTGCTTCTCTTACATATGAAATGGTGGGTTCTTGTTTTATTAGTTGTTGTGCCAACTCTGTGTCTACGGGAATTAGCCCAAGAGGGATTTTGTAGGCTCCTTTTGAATATATAGAAGCGCCACGGAAAGGTACTCGGTGGCTGGGTGCTATTACCATGACCGTATCGAACTTCTTCCCTTTTATTAATTTATAAGCATAAGCGGCTACCTGTCCTGAATAAACATAGCCGGCATGGGGGGAAATGAGAGCAATAACCTTCCCCGGAACAGTTTTTGATGGTGCTTTACTGATGAAATCATTTATTTGAGCAGACAGAGCTTCTGGATCAGATGTGTAAAATGTGCCTGCAACAGCAGGAAGTCTTATATCTTCCTTATTAGTTTTTTGCGTGCTCATTTTTGCCTCCTCTTTAGGTTTGGTAATCTCTTTACATGCCAGTGGAAGAATTTTAATCCCAAAGAAAAAAACAGTAAAAAAAAAGAGGTGTAAAAAATAAGTTTTAGATTTATTCAGCATTGTATTGTGTCTGAGCGAAAAACTGCTTTTGATATTGAGGTTTTGGTCTGAACAAAAGTTTTTGTTCAGGAACTAAATAGAGCATCAACGTATTCGCGTGCCTTGAATTGTTTTAAATCGTCATAACTTTCTCCAATACCGATGAATCTTATAGGGATGTTGAGCTCGTCAGAAATGGCTATGATTATTCCACCCTTTGAAGTACCATCGAGCTTGGTTAAAGCAATACCTGTAATATCTATAGTCTCTCGAAACAATGTGGCTTGGGAAAGGGCATTTTGTCCTGTGGTTGCGTCTATAACCAGTAGAGTTTCATGTGGGGCCCCCTGGTGCTCACGACCTGCAACCCTTTTTATCTTTTTAAGCTCTTCCATCAGATTTACTTTTGTATGCATTCTCCCAGCTGTATCAATAATCACTATATCGATACCTCTTTTTCGGGAAGTTTTCATCGCATCATATACTACAGCGGAAGGGTCAGCACCAGAATCTTGTTTAATAAAATTACAACCAACCCTTTTGCTCCATATTTCCAGTTGCTCAATAGCCGCTGCTCTAAAAGTATCAGCAGCAACCAGGAGAACACTTTTGCCGAGAGATGTATATTGATGTGCCATCTTTGCAATAGTTGTAGTTTTACCTGTTCCATTTACGCCGACAACCATAATAACGAAGGGAGACTTTCCAGAAATGCACAATGATTGCTCAGTGTTTTCAAGCAGGTTATAAATACTTTCTTCAAGATAACGTTTCACTAATTCTGGTTTTTCAGCCTCACCCCGTTTAACTTTTGCCTGGACCTGCTCCATAAGCTTATGAGCTGTATTTACTCCCAGGTCAGAGGAAATAAGTATTTCTTCAAGTTCTTCGAATAGATCCTGGTCTATTTCTTTCCTGCCCAGAATAAGGTCATCAATTCTTATGGTAAGAATTTCATGAGTTTTTGACAATCCTCTTTTTAGACTTTTAAGGAGGCTTTTTCCCTCTGGTTGTTCATTGCTATTCTGATTATTGGTTTTATTTTGTTTTTCTTTAAATAGTGAAAGCCGCATTTTGAATTGATTGGTGTAGGTTATTATTTATTCGCAACCATCTTTTATATATTACCCAAATTCGTGTTTTAGTTGAAAGCTTAAATTCACAAGACTTTGGTAGCCTGAAGTATTAAAATCCTAAATCCGAATATCGAAATCCGAAATACGAAACAAATTCAAAATCCGAATCTCGAAATATTCAAAACCTTTGTTTCCTCATCATTTGAATTTTGGTCATTCGGATTTGTTTCGTGCTTCGTATTTCGTATTTTAAATCTAATACATCTACCTGTTGCTTCATATTCAACACAAACTTTTCAACGTTTATACGAAAGAACCAGTATTTTTTATATGTTAGTATTACAGAAAAGTCAAGATATTGGAGGAAAGCGGGTGAGAGAAAGAGAACATTACTGGAGTTGGACAGAAACTACTTTTGAAACACCTGGCTCCTGCATGGTAATGCCATAAAGTGTATTGGCAACCTGCATGCTTAATTTGTTATGAGTTATAAAGATAAACTGGGAATTGTGGCTAATGTTTTTTAAGTATTGATTGAAACGTGTAGCATTAACATCATCTAATGCTGAATCAGCCTCATCTAATAGACAAAAAGGACTTGGTTTTACTAAAAATATTGCCATTAGTAAGGTTATTGCTGTAAGTGCTTTTTCTCCCCCCGAAAGGAGGTCAATGGACTGAAGCTTTTTGCCGGGTGGTTGTGCTGCAATTTCAATTCCGGTTTCAAGGATATCATGTTCATCCGTTAATTTTAGTTCTGCTCTACCACCCTGGAACAGTTCTGGAAAAACTTTTTTGAATTTATCATTAATCAGTTCATAGGTTTCTAAGAATCGATGCTTAGTTGTCCTGTTAATCTTTTTGATCGCGAGATTAAGGGATTCCAGGGACTTTGTTAAATCCTCATGTTGTTCATTGAGGAATTGATATCTGTTGGTAAGCTCCTCCTCTTCTTGAGAGGCAGCGAGATTTACCTCTCCCAATCTTTCAATCTTTCCCCTGAGTTCATCTAATCTCTGGTAAGAATTTTCATCTTCCTTGATATCTTCAATAGGGGTGTTTAATAGTAGATTTTCTAAATTGAGATGATACTTTTCTTCGATGTCTTGAAGAAGATGAGTTATGTTAAGATTAAATTCCGTTATATTGATATTAAAATCATTGTTCTTTGATCTTAACTCTTCCAGGAATTGCCTTAATTCCTTTAGTATTACTTCTTTCGCCTTTATCGCTTCCTCTTGCTGGACGATTGATTCCCTCTTTTCATCCAAAGATTGTTCGAGATCCTGTTTGGTTTTCTGATATGTTTCTATCTGAGCTTTGGCTTGTTGGAGATCATTTTGTAATTCTATCTGCTTTTGTTCACCTTCTTTGTTCCTCTGTAGGGTTTGTTCATGTTCTTCTCTAAGATCTGAGAAGGTTTTCTTCGTGCGATGTAGGGTTGAGACATTATTTTCAAATTTTTCTCTTTCGGCCGCAACTTGCACCTTCAATTTTGTGATTTCATCCTGTAAGCTGTCAATCTGACAATCGAGATTTTTAGAATCCTCCTGTAATTGTGTCAGCAAAGAATCTTTCTCTCTTTTAGTGGATACTTTGACTTCCTTTTCCTTCTGTAATCTTGATGCTTCATCTGAGGCTTCCTCTAGTGCTGATGAGATTTCTTCTTTCTCTATTTGAAGGAATTCTACACGTTGGTGATTTTCACCTAATTCTTTTGTCAATTGTGTTACGTCTCTATCCAGGGAAAAGTGTTTAATCTCCCTTTGGTGTATACGTTCAAGTATTTTATCACCATCCTCCTTAAGATGAGATATGTGTTCAGTAAATTGTTGTTTTTTGTTTTGCAACTGTTCAAGTATCGGAGTAAGTTGAGAAAGTTTTGCATTTAACTCTTTAATCTCTCTTCTCTTGCGTAAAATTTTAGATGGGGCACCATTTTGCCGACCACCTGTGATTATACCAGCAGGATCTATAATTTCACCATCTATGGTGACTAAGGTATATCTGTTTCCGTTGGTGTTCCAAATTCTAAGAGCAGTGTTAAAATTATCAACCAATAAGACATCACCTAATAAATAATCAGTAATAGGGAGATATTCATCTTTTGTTTTGACAAATTGAATAAGAGGCTCTACTTTTTCCCCATCAATAGAAGTGGGTAACTGATCAGGATGAGACTCTCTTATTTGCATGGGTATAACACTCGCTCTCCCCAGTGACTGTGTTTTTAAATATTCTATTGCCTCAATCCCTGAAAATTGGTTTTCGAAAATAATGTAGTGGAGTTTTTCGCCAAGTACTGCTTCTAAGGCAGTTTCATAATGAGGATCAGATTCAATAAAATCAGCAACCAGACCGCATACACCGTTTCTTTCTGTTTTAGAAGTATTATCTCTGAGCATGATGGAACGAACGCCTGTATCACACTCCTCAAACTTTTCTTGCAACTCTTGAAGCGAGAGTAGAAGGGAGTTGGACTTTTCCCACTGTTCCTTGACTTTAGCCAATGCGATTTCATTTTGTTGCAGGTCTTCTGTTGATGATTTTAGGTGTTTATCTATATCCACTTTTTCTTCTTCAAGTAGAATACTTGAACCTTTATTCATCTTTTGATCTTCTTTCAGAACAGACATTGCTTTTTCAAGTTGGCTGTACTTTGTTGCCTGATTTTGGGTTTCCTCCTTATTGTTTTCAATCTTACGCAAAAGTGTTAGATGATTCTTTTCCAGTTGAGTTAAGCAATTATTAAGGTGGGCTAATTCTGTGAGGAGTTCAATAAGATTGTTTTTCTCGAGCTCTATTTTGCTCTGCAACTGGAAACTAGCTTCTTTAAATTTGAACAATTGTTCCTCATTCTGAACAAGATAAGATGTGCAATCTCTTATTTTCTGGTTGTATGCCAGATTTTTTTCTTCAAGGATTTTTATTTCGTTTTGGTAGGCTTCCATACGTACATTGATATTCTTCGTTTGCTCCTGTCGTTGATGGTGCTGGTCTTTAACGGATAAAAGTTCTCGATTGAGATATTCTAGACGACTTTCTTCCTTCTGGTATAAAGAGGATGTTTTGAATATTTCTTCTTGAATCAAATGGTAGATTCTTTCTTCTTCATTGAGATCAATCTTTTCTGCTTCAAAAGCGGCTTCCATACTGCTAATCTGAGTGGAAGTTTTAATCTCATCTTTTTTAAAGTGGTCAAGCTGTTCTTTTAAATCAAGGTGCTTATCCTTGAGGGAGGCATATTTTAGCAAAGAGGAGTTAAGCTCAATCTTTTTTATGTCATCCTTTAAATACTGGTAGCGTTTTAATTTGCTTGCTTG